>JAAXUL010000580.1 GCA_013336035.1 Chloroflexales bacterium | reverse complement strand
CCACGGCTGCCCCGGCGGCCAGCCCGCCCGCGGCGACCGTGGCCCAGAGCCAGGGGCGAGCACGGCGGTCGGCGCGCAGCAGATCACGGGTAGACAGCGATGACAGGGGATCACCCGCGCGGTCTTCAGCCTTCAACCTTCAGCCCCCAGCCTTCAGTAGGTCAGCTCGCTGTCTACGCTGAGCCGCCGGCGGAAGACCCAGTACGTCCAGCCCTGGTAGAGCAGCACCAGCGGCACAAAGATCAGGGCCACGATGCTCATCACGCCCAGGGTCTTCTGGCTGGAGGCGGCGTTGTAGATCGTCAGGCTCCAGGCGGGGTTGAGGCTGGAGACCAGCACCCGCGGGAAGAGCGCCATGAAGACGGTGATCACCGAGAGCCCGATGTTCAGGCTGGTCATCACGAAGGCCCAGCCGAGGCGCCCCGCGTGGACGAAGACGGCCGCGGCGAAGAGGGCGCCGACGGCGGCGACCGGCACGGCGCCGGGGTTGACGCCCAGATAGCTGGCGATGTCGGTCATCAGGTAGGTGGCGACGATGCAGGCGATGGCGACCACCGTCGTCACCGGGCCGACGCGCCGGGTCACGCGCAGCGCCCGCTCGCTCAGCTCACCGCTGGTCTTCAGGTTGAGAAAGAGCGCCCCGTGGAGCACGAACATCGCCAGGGTGGTGGCCCCGCCGAGCAGGGCATAGGGGTTGAGCAGATCGAAGAAGCTGCCGACGTAGTGCATGTCGGCGTCGATGGGCACGCCGCGCAGGATGTTTGCCAGAGCGACGCCCCAGAGCACGGCGGGCACCGCGCTGCCGAAGACGATCGCCCGATCCCACCAGGCGCGCCAGCGCGGGCTCTCGTGCTTGCTGCGGAACTCGAAGGCCACGGCGCGCACGATCAGCGCCAGGAGCATCAGAAAGAGCGCCAGGTAGAAGCCGCTGAACAGGGTGGCGTACCAGTGTGGGAAGGCGGCAAAGATCGCCCCACCCGCTGTGAGCACCCAGACCTCGTTGCCGTCCCAGACGGGGCCGATCGTATTGATGACCACGCGCCGCTCGGTGTCGGTCTTGCCGATCACGGGCAGCAGGATGCCCACGCCGTAGTCGAAGCCCTCGAGGATGAAGAAGCCGACGAAGAGCACGCCGACCAGCATGAACCAGATCAGGTTGAGATCCATCGGGGTGCTCCTTAGCGGCTGAGGGGGGCGGGGCGCATCGCGGGCAGCGGCGCGGAGGGGGCCTCGCCGGGCACGTTCCGGGCATACTTGAGCATCAAGAAGAGCGTGGCGACGATCAGGCCCAGGTAGACCAGGCTGAAGCCGACCAGCGAGATCAGCAGCATGGCGGCGCCGACCGTGGGCGAGACGGCCTGCTCGGTGCGCATCAGCCCATAGATGATCCAGGGCTGGCGCCCCATCTCGGTGAAGATCCAGCCCGTCGCGTTCGCCAGGTAGGGCAGGCCAATCGCCGGGGTGAGCAGCCACAGCACGGACGTCCAACGCTGAATCTCGTGACGCAGTACGAGGGCCAGCGCGAGGGCGGCGAGGCCGAGCATCGCGAAGCCGGCGCCGACCATGGCCCGGAAGGTCCAGTAGGTGAGAAAGACGTTGGGGATGTAGCTACCGGGGCCGTGCTGGGCCTCGGCTCGAGCCTGGAGCTCCTTGATACCCGGGACGGCGCCCGTGAAGCGGTTATAGGCCAGGAAGCTGAGCACGCCGGGCACCTTGATCACGAACAGATCGCGCTGCTCGGGGACGCTGGCCACGGTGAAGAGTGACATCGCGGCGGGGTCCTCGGTCTCCCAGAGGGCCTCGGCGGCGGCCATCTTCATCGGCTGGACCTTCATCATGTACTGGGCCTGGGCGTGGCCGGCGAGGATGACCCCGACCGTGCCGATCACGGCGGCGATGGCGCCGATCTGGAACGAGCGGCGGAAGAGCTCCTGGCCCGGTCGGCTCAGGGGGCGGCGCAGGTGATAGGCGCTGATGCCGAGCACGAAGAAGGCGGCGGTCGCCAGTGCGGCCAGCATGGTGTGGGGCCACTGGACCCAGACGTGGCCGCTGGTGAGCAGCGCGCCAAAGTCGTCCAGCTCGGCGCGACCATTGCGCAGGACGTAGCCGACGGGCTGGTGCATGAATGAGTTGGCCACCAGGATCCAGAACGAGGAGATGCTGCTGCCGAAGGCCACCAGCCAGATGCACCCCAGATGCGCCAGCTTCGGCAGACGCTCCCAGCCAAAGATCCAGAGCCCGAGGAAGGTCGACTCGAGGAAGAAGGCCATCAACGCCTCGATCGCCAGGGGCGCGCCGAAGATGTCGCCTGCGAAGCGGGAGTACTCCGACCAGCTCATCCCGAACTGGAACTCCTGGACGATGCCGGTGGCGACGCCGATGGCGAAGTTGATCAGCAGGAGCTTGCCCCAGAACTTGGTCATGCGCTTGAAGGTCTCGTCGCCGCTGCGGACGTAGCTCGTCTCCATGATCGCCACGAGCAGGGCGAGCCCGATCGAGAGCGGGACAAAGAAAAAGTGGTAGACGGTTGTGATGGCGAACTGCCAGCGGGCGAGGATGAGGGTGTCCATCGGCGTGCTCCTGATATGCTGGCACCACCTGGGTGCTACAACCAGGATTATAGTATCACAGCGTCATAATTCCAGGTAATCATATTATATCTTGGTTATATCCGTGCAACGTAGTGATTCATCACCCGGGTGATAATACCAACGAGGCCTGGACCCGGCGCATTGGGCAGCGCTGGATCCGGACCTCGAGCACGCAGGTGAGTGATGCGATCACCCGGCTGAACGCCCGTAGGGCTGGGGGGTTAGCTGGCTTTGGCGGGCTGGGTCACTGGCTTCTGCTGGGCCGCGGCGCCGAAGATGCGGTCGGTGAACTTGACGTACCAGGCCGCCGCCTGGACCTGGATGATGTAGGCCACGGCGATGATCAGGGCAATCTCCGCCCCCGCTTTGCCGAAGGCGGTCATGGCCACGGCCAGGGCGATCGAGAGGTTGCGCATCACGCTGCCGTAGACCAGCGCGATCGCATCGCCGCGCGCGAAGAACAGCTTGCCGACCAGGGTGCTCAGCAGGAAGTTCACCCCGTAGAGCAGGAGCAGCGGCACCAGCAGCAGCAGCAGCAGGGCCGGGTTGCCGACGATCGTCGTCGCCTTGGTGGCGATCGCCGTGAACACGATCCCCAGCACACCCAGGGTCGAGATCGTCGGAAAGCGTGGCTTCCACTCGGCGTTGTAGCGCGGTGCCCCGTAGACCTTGACGAGCGCGCGCTGAGTGAGAAAGCCCGCCACCATCGGCAGGAACACGATTAGCAGGATCTGGCTGAAGATCTCGCCCAGGGGCACATCGACCGCGGTGCCCATCAGCAGCTTGAGGTAGAGCGGTGTGGCCAGCGAGCCCAGCACTAGCCCGATCACCGTCATCTTGACCGCCGCCGTGACGTTGCCTTTGGCGAAGCCGGTCCACGAGATGGTCATCCCCGAGGTCGGGAGCAGCGCGGTCAGCAGCAGGCCCACGGCGATGAGCGGGCGGTCCGCGAAGAGCAGCTGGCCCATGCCAAAGCCCAGGAAAGGGATGACCCCGAAGTTGAGCACCTGGGTGACGACCTGGAGCCGGGTGTCACCGCCGGTGACCACCTCCTTGAGGTTGAGCGTCACCATCATGGGGTAGACCATCAGAAATGTGAGCGGGGTGATCAGGGCGCGCAGGGGCGTAGGGTCCATCACCATGCCGTAGAGCAACCCCAGGATCATTGCCGCAGGGATGCTCCATACCAGATGCTTCTGCAGAACGGCGAGGATCTTCCACATACCTTCCTCCATGGATAGGACGGGCAACGGAGCGAGTAAGACTGAGCCGATTGGCGCGTCGGGAGGACGGGGGCAGGCCTCAGGCAGGTCGTGGGTCCAGGCAAGGCCCGGCGATGGAATCACCGGGCCTCGATCGAACCTGACCCTGCCGGCCGGGTTAGCGTCCGGCGGCGCGCCGGGGTTCCCCCTCCGCGGCACGCCGCTGCCCGCGACGCCACTTCAGCCAGTAGGGTTGGGCGAACATGACCGCGCCCGAGAGCGCGAAGCCCAGCATGAGCAGCTGCTGGACGCGCTGTAGGGTGAGGCCGACGGCGCTCCCCTGGGTGCTCAGGACGGCGATCAGCAGGACCAGGAAGACCGGGGCCAGCCAGCGGTGGACTAGACGGATGGTGCGGGTCATCGGACGTGCTTCTCTCTGCAGTGTCCTCCGGCCAGCACGCCGCTGGCCACGTCTTGCTTGCCTGCCCACCATGCGCAATCCCCTGTGGAGGACGCGCGCACCACGGGCGCGGCGCCAGAGGGAACACGTGGCGTCGTGAGCAGGCCGGTATAGTGGTGTGATGCAGCCTGGGTGGCGCAGGTTACAGGAGTTTTGGGCGGATATCCTAAAATACTAGGTGTATCTGCCGATAAAAGCGAAAAAGCGACTACTATTATGGGGTTGGATTTATATGACAAGTACTTTTAGACACAATATTGACATCTTTGAGATCTCACCTTTATAATCGTCACACATACCCATACCCCCTATACGTATATACAGGAGCCTGGAATGGACCCAACGCTGGGGCGATTCGTCGCGTCACTCGAGGCCCACATGACCGCCGAAGATGTCGTCAACCTGGAAGCCTGCATGGACTGCAAGCTCTGTGGCGAGGCCTGCGCCTGGTACCTCGGCACTGGTGATGAGCAGCTCCACCCCACCTACAAGACAAACTTCCTGCGCGACATCTACCGCCGCTACATGACCCTCGAGGGCAAGATCGCCGGCCCGTTGGGCCTCATCCCCACTCCCACCACCGAAGGCCTGCGCGCCCATATGGCCTCCTTCTGGCAGTGCACCGCCTGCGGGCGCTGCACCCTGGCCTGCCCCGCCGGCCTCTCCACCCGCAGCCTGGTGCGCATGGCCCGCGCCGCCTACACCGACTCCGGCCTCAGCCAGGAGAACCCCACCCTCAAGGCGATCATCCACAACCTCGAGACAGTCAACCACAGCTTCGGGCTGACTATCCCTCAGGTGCTGCTGCGCTACAGCCTCTTCCTCTGCCACCAGGACATCGAGCTGCCCATTGATATTCACGGCGCCGAGACCCTGTTTGTCTGCCCCTCGGCCGCCAACACCCGCATCCCCGACTACGCCGTCAAGGTGATGGAGCTACTCAACGCCGCCGAGATCAGCTACACCGTCTCCTCGCGCATCGCCGAGACCGGCACCGAGGCTGACCACATCGTGGTCCACCACGAGCTGGCCAAGTCCATCCTAGAGGCCTGGGAGGCCGAGGCCGAGCGCCTGGGCGTCAAGCAGGTGATGGTCGCCGAGTGCGGCTGCGACACCCGCTCGCTGTTCTTTGAGGCCCAGGAGCTCCTGGGGCGGCCCTTCAAGTTCCCGATTGTGCTCTTCGACGCGGTGCTGCTCGAGGCGATCGAGCGGGGCACGCTGCCGGTCGAGAAGACCGACAAGGCGATCACCCTGCACGACCCCTGCCACTCGACGCGCCTGGCCGGCCAGG
>JAAXUL010000579.1 GCA_013336035.1 Chloroflexales bacterium | reverse complement strand
GGCGCCGAGTTACCGCGGCGGCGGCGCGGGCGTGCAGCCAGGCGGGCACCAGCCCGAGCAGCAGCAGCAGCGCCAGCAGATCATCGTCGGGCGCCGTCACCAGCCCGGCGACGGCAGTGTCGAGCGCGGCCTCCCAGCCCGGGCCGGCCTCGCCGGATAGGCCGACATGCAGGCGCGCGGCGTCGGCCAGCTCGGGTGGGCCGAGGTGGGCGATGGCCGCCAGCAGGTCAGCCGGCACGGCCTCGTAGCTGAGCAGCCGACCAAGCGAGGCGGGCTCGAAGCTGGCGGGGAGGGCGGGGTTCTCGAGCAGCAGGAGCGGGAGGACAGGGTTGGCGCAGAACTCGGCCGGGCAGATGCCGGCGAGGAAGACCAGGGCCTCGGCGGTGGTGTTGGGGTCGGCGGCGAGCCGGGCGAAGCTCGCCAGGTCGGTCACCCCGCCGACCTGGCGCATCAGCTCGGGCACCGCCGCGAGGCTGTGGGCGGGCAGATGGGCCGCCTCGGGGATGGCGGCCAGCGCGCGGGCGAAGGCCGTCTGCGCGAAGAGCTCGGGGCCAAAGTCGTCAGCTGGGGTGAGTGAGTTGGCGCTGCTCATCGCCTGCTAGTATAGCCGCCATTACGGCGCCACGCCAGTGGAAGCCTGTGAGATCAGGGCCTTGATCAGCCTACTATTGACATCAGGATACGGCCTCGCCTTTGCGCTACCCCCTGCGCCGGCTGTACAGGTGCCAGACGATCCCCAGGCCGATCAGGGCCACGCCTATGGCAAGGGTGAGGCCAGGGGGGAAGCCCACGGCGCTATCTGGCGCGGCCTGGGCCCCCGGCAGGTTTGAGGTGTCGGGCGAGCTGGTGTCGGTGGACTGAATGGCGCCGTCCGTTGAGGCGCCGCCCCCGACCCCGGGCCCCGCGCTGTTCGTAAATGGGCCGCCCTCGGCGCCGCCCGCGGCCGCGGCGGACGCTTCGGGGGGCTCGACGGCTGCCGCGCCGGCGTCCTCGGCGGCTGTGGCTGCCTGAGTCGGGGCGGCCACGGACTCGGACATGCCAGCGGTGGGCGCCGGTTGGGCCTGGCGAGCCGCGGGCGCGGCGGGGGGACCAGTGGGCGCGGGCTGGGGCACCGACTCGAGCATTGGAGCGGCTGTAGGCGCCGGCTCTATCATTGTCGCAGTGTAGGGGGCCTGAGCGGCGGTGGCCTCCTTCGCCGCCATCGGCGCCGGGGCGCTGGCCGACAGCGCGCCAGTGCTCAGCATCTGCACGGCGGCCAGAAGCACCAGGGCCAGGCCGGCGAGGCCGCTGCCTAGCTGCATCACCCAGGCGCTCGAAAAGTAAAAGCGAGGTTTTGGGGCCGTGGCCGGGTCAAGCGTGAAGGAGCGCGGCGGGCGCAGCGGCTCGAGCGCACGTAGGGCGGCGGCTGTGCTGCGCAGGCCCTCGAGCTCGGCCTGTAGCGTAGGCTCGGCCTCTATGCGACGCTCCAGGCTGGCCGTCTCGGCGACGCTGAGCTGCTTGTCGAGATAGGCCGAGAGGAGCTCGCTATCGCGCTCGGACAGGCTGCTGAGGTTTCGTTGCGAGCTATTCATCATCGTGGCTACCGGGCCGATGGCCAGGTAGGTGGCACACCTTTCGGGCCGGGTCTCTGCAAGAGTGCTGCCAGAGCGAAACCCTTGCCCCTGTTCGATGCGCCGCTACAGGGGCGCATCAGCTACACGTCATCATGACGAAATTTTGACGGTAGCAGTTCCCCCGCGCGCAGGATCTCGCGCAGCCGCGCCCGGGCCCGGCTCAGGCGCGACTTCACCGTGCCGAGGTTGGTGCTGGTCACCTCGGCGATCTCATCGTAGGCGAGGCCCTGGACATCGCTCAGGATGACGACGACGCGCTGGTCCTCGGGCAGCTGCTCGAGGCCCTGCTGGATGGCCGCCGCCAGCTCGTGGCGTAGGGCGCGCTCATCGGGCGACTCGCCGGTGTCGGGCAGGTCAAAGGCGGGGCCGTCGTCATCCAGGTTGCCCGCCCCGCTGAGCGAGATGCTCGGGCGGCGCTTGCGCACCCGCAGCGCGTCGTAGCAGGCGTTGGTTGCGATGCGGAACAGCCAGGAGCGGAACAGGCCGCCGCGGAACCGGCTCAGGTTGCGGTAGGCCGAGATGAAGGTGTCCTGGGTCACATCGGCGGCGGCGTCGGCGTCACCCAGCATACGGTAGCAGAGATTGTAGACACGCCCCTCGTAGAGCCGCACCAGCTGGTTAAACGCCTCGACGTCCCCCCGCTGGCCCGTCTCGACCAGGCGCTGCTCTTCGTTGGCCATTGCGCGCCGCCGCTCCCACTGGGTCTGCTCGTGGATCTCATTATAGCAGAGCCTTGCCATCACTATCATGGGGCACCCCTTGTGCTAAGGAACGCGCCCGCCAGGCGGGCTCCGACGCTCTCTCCAGAATAGCAGCCGGACCCGCCTCTGGCGTATGACAGACTCGGACAAAAACCGTGACAGCTGCTGTAACGGTCTGTCAGGTGCTCTGGCGCTGCGAGACGGCACGCACCCGCCGGCCGCTGGCGCCCGGGTAATGGGTGTCTGCTATGGTGGTGGCTGCTGATAGCACTTACCTGGGCTGGCCTATCCCCAAGGCCTGCCCCCCTCATACCAGCCTGCTACCATCACTGCCAGGCGCCGCGCCCCCCGCGCGCCTGAAGGGGAGGCCATCATTGATTACCTGCTGGCACTGTGAGGCCACCCTGCTTGACGGCACGCTCTTCTGCGATGCCTGCGGCGCGACCCTGCTCGAGGGCGCCCCGCGGCGCATCACCCCGCCCCTTGCTGGCGACGAGGGGTACGCCGCAGGTGCCGGTGGTGGCACGCCTCGCCTCGTGCTCCCGGCCATAGGCCAGTCGATCCCGCTCCCCCCGCGGCCCGAGCTAGTAATCGGGCGCGGGGGCGAGCCCGGCCCGGCGCCGGATGTGGACCTGGCCCCATTTCGCGCGGTCGAGGCGGGCGTCTCGCGGGCCCACGCCGTGATCGACCTCGCCGGACCAGCGCCTCAGATCGAGGATCTCGACAGCACGAACGGCACCTACGTGAACGGGCGGCGTATTCCGCCGGGGCGCCGCGTGCCGGTGCGCCAGGGCGACGAGATCCACCTCGGCCAGCTGGCGATCAGGCTCGAGCTGTAGGCCGCTACCCCCACACGAGACGGGCGCGCTGGAAGAGATAGTCGCCGTGGCGGCGCAGGCTGAGCAGGCGCAGCCGGGGCGGGGCGTCGGGGCTGAAGGCCACACCCTCGACGAGGGTGGGCCGGGGCGGGGCGGGCTGGGGCCTGTTGCCGACGATGATTGGGCTGGCGGTGGTGAAGACCTCGTCGATCAGCCTGGCGCGCAACAGCTCGCCATAGACCCGGGCTCCGCCCTCGCTGAGCACCGTCTGCGCGCCGTGGTCCGCGCGCAGGGACGCCATCAGGGCCGCCAGATCGACCTCCTCGCCCGGCGAGATGTGGTAGGCGAGATGGGGCAGATGGCCCGCCGCGACGCGGGCGCGGGCCTCGCCGGTGGCCGTGGTGGCGATGAGGACAGGCTGACCGGGCACGCGCAGGGCCGCGGCGTCGCCGGGGATGTCGCCGCTACCACTGAGGATCACTAGGAGCGGCAGGGGCGCGCGGCCCTCGGCGGCCCGCAGTCTGGCGAGGCGAGCCTGCTCGGCGGGGAAGGTCTCCCAGGGCGTCCAGCGGTGGCGGCGGGCAACGCGTAGGGTGGCGCCGCCGGTGAGGATGACATCGGCGCGGGCGCGGATGAGGGCCATGAGCCAGGTGTCGTGGGGGGCGTGCAGGCTGATATCGCCGCCGCCCGAGCGCCGCGGCTCGTCGAACGAGATGCGCCCGTCGTGCGAGACGACGAAGTTGGTGAAGGTGTGGGGGCGCCCGGGGGGTGGTGCGGGCAGGGGCCAGTCGCCCCCGTAGGTCGCCCGCAGGTCGGCGGGCAGGCCAGGGCCCGGGCCATCGCCCTCATCGAAGAGCAGGGTGTAGGGCTCGATAGGTACTGTGCCCATGCGGCCCCTAGAGGGGCACCACGGCCCCGATACGGGTGATGCCGGCGACGAGTCGCATGCCGGGGCCTGTGGTAAGGCGGGCCACATCGCGCTGCACATACAGATCGGCGCGGGCGCCGAAGCGGGCCGTGCCGAGGCGGGTGCCGGCCTCGAGGCGGTCGCCGACCCTCACGCGGCAGACCAGGCGGCGGCCGATGGGGCCGGCCACGAGGGCGATCAGCAGCGGGCCCCAGTCAGTCTCGAGGCCGATGTAGATACGCTCGTTGCGATCGCCGGCCTCGGGATCGCTTGCGGGGCGGTACTCGCCCGACACCTGCTCGACCAGGCGGACCAGGCCGATGGCCGGGCTGCGGATCACCGGCACGTCGAGGGGTCCGATGTCGACGCTGAGGCGCAGACAGTCGGAGTGGACGAAGCGGTGCTCGTAGAGCTCATCGACGCGCAGCACGACTCCGTCGGCAGGGGCGAAGATGCTGCCCGGCTCGCTTGGGGTGGCCCGCTCGGGGTCGCGGTAGAGGGCAGCGGTGAGCGCCGTCAGGGCCAGGGGCAGGGCGGCGAGCCGCGGACGCAGACCCAGGGCCAGCCCTGTCAGGCCCAGGCCCAGGCCAAGCAGCGGCGTTACCTCGGGGTCGAGCCCGGGGATGTGCGAAGTCCGTTCTTTCGGTATGGTCTGCTCTGGCATAGCGCGGGCTGCTGGGGTGGCTGGATGGGTACTCCCTACGATTCTAGCATGGCCGCCGCCTCTGCGCAACAGGGCATCTTTACACCATCGCGGCGCCGAATGGTTCTGGTATAATAACCATAGCTGCTTAGCCTCCCACGGTGGCCTATGCTTAACCCGTTGCGCGCGCTTGGCAAGGCCCTGCGCGACCTGTTCGACGACTTTCTGCTCCTGGTCGTCTGCAACATTATCTGGTCGCTTATGTGCTTGCCGATCTGGATGTTTGCCCTCTTCCTGATAGGGGCGGGGGCCTGGCCGCTCGCGATCACCGTGGCCCTGGTGGGCGTGCTGCCGGCAGGCCCCGCGACGGCGGGCCTCTTCTATGTCGCCTACCGGGTTGTTGATGGCCGGGCCTCAAAGGTCGCCGACTTCTTTGCCGGCCTGCGCCAGTACGCCCGCCCCGGCTGGGCGATCATCGGGGTGGCCACCGCAAGCTTCCTGCTGATCGGCTACAACCTGGGCTTCTACCTCACCGTCACCAACCTCTTTGGCGCGATTATGCTCGGCCTCTGGCTCTACGGCCTGCTCTTCTGGCTGGGCCTGCTGCTCTACGCGCCCGCCCTCGTCTTCCTGCAAGAGCAGCCCGACCTGCGGATGGTCGCCCGCAACGCGTTCCTGATGGCCCTGGGCCGGCCGATCTTCACCTTCGTGAGCCTGGTTCTGGCCGTGGCCCTGCTCGTGCTCAGCCTGTATCTCGTGGTGCCGCCCTTCCTGATCACCGCCGCCCTCTTCGCCCTCTGGTCAGTCCACGCCACCAGGCAGCTGATCGAGGACGCCCGCCGCCGCCGCGAGGGCACCGAGTCTGCCGCCG
>JAAXUL010000578.1 GCA_013336035.1 Chloroflexales bacterium | reverse complement strand
AAGACAATTGTGATCGACCCCGTGACCCGCATCGAGGGCCACGCCAAGATCAGCATCTACCTCGACGACGAGGGGGCGGTGCGCGACGCCGTCTTCCACGTCACCGAGTTCCGCGGCTTCGAGCGCTTCTGCCTCGGGCGGCCCTTCTGGGAGATGCCGGCCATCACGGCGCGCATCTGCGGGATCTGCCCGGTGAGCCACCTCCTGGCCTCGGCAAAGGCGGGCGACGCCATCCTGGCCGTGGCCATCCCGCCCGGCGCCGAGCAGCTGCGCCGCCTGATGAACCTGGCCCAGATCGTCCAGTCCCACGCCCTGAGCTTCTTCCACCTGAGCGGGCCGGACCTCTTCCTCGGCTTCGAGAGCGACCCGGCAGCGCGCAATATCTTTGGGCTGGTGGCCGCCGAGCCCGCCTTCGCTCGCGGCGGGATCAGGCTGCGCCAGTTCGGCCAGTCGATCATCGAGCTGCTGGGCGGGCGCAAGATCCACCCGGCCTGGGCCGTGCCGGGCGGCGTGCGCTCGGGGCTTACCGCCGAGGCCCGGGCCACGATCGCCGCCGGCCTGCCCGAGGCGTCCGAGATCGCCCATGGCGCCATCAGCCGCCTCAAGGGGATGCTCGCGCGCTTCGAGGAGGAGATCGCCAGCTACGGGCGCTTCCCCAGCCTCTTCCTGGCCATGGTCGGCGAGGACGGCACCTGGGAGCACTATGGCGGACGTCTGCGCGTGATGGACTCGCAGGGCCATATCCTGGCCGACCGCATGCCGCCCGAGCGCTACGGCGAGCTGATCGGCGAGGCCGGCGAGCCCTGGAGCTATCTGAAGTTCCCCTACTATATGCCCCAGGGCTACCCCGAGGGGATCTATCGGGTTGGCCCCCTGGCCCGCCTGAATGTCTGCCGCAGCGTCGGCACGCCCGTGGCCGACGCCGAGCTGGTCGAGATGCGCCGGCGCGCTGGCGGCGGGCCGATCAGCGCCAGCTTCTTCTATCACTACGCCCGCCTGGTCGAGATCGTGGCCGCCCTCGAGCGGATCGGCCTGCTG
The DNA here is from genome assembly GCA_013336035.1 of Chloroflexales bacterium. Classification (GTDB taxonomy): domain Bacteria; phylum Chloroflexota; class Chloroflexia; order Chloroflexales; family Chloroflexaceae; genus CAIWXH01. The sequence continues at coordinate 4,517 of JAAXUL010000578.1, read as the reverse complement.
CTGGCCGACCCCACGCTTGGCGCGGGCCCCCTGCGGGCCGACGCCGGGGTCAACCGGCGCGAGGCCGTCGGCGTCAGCGAGGCCCCCCGCGGCACGCTCTTCCACCACTACAGGGTGGACGCCGATGGGCTGGTCACTTATGTCAATCTTGTCATCGCCACGGGGCAGAACAACCTGGCCATGAACCGTACGGTGGCCCAGATCGCGCGGCGCTACCTGTGCGGCGACCGCCTCGACGAGGGGCTGCTCAACCGGGTCGAGGCGGGCATCAGGGCCTACGATCCCTGCCTCAGCTGCGCGACCCACGCCGCCGGCCAGCCCGCCCTCGAGCTGGCCCTGGTCGGGCCCAATGGGGCTGTGATCGACCGAATCGTACGCTGATTCCGAGGCCAACCTGTGCTATAATCTCCCCACTTTTGGCGCACACCAGTGGGCTGAACGCCCTGTAATAGTACGCCGGGGGCGCCCCCCCCGGCAAGTTATGTGTTGTCTCGGACGCGAAGGAGTGGGAAGATGAAGTTGACCTGCCTGCAGGAGAATCTAAAGCGCGGCCTCGCCACTGTCAGCCACGCCGTCGCGGGGAAGAGCACGCTGCCCGTGCTCGCCAACGTGCTGCTGGCCACCGATGGGGGCCGCCTGAAGCTAGCCGCGACCAACCTCGAGGTCGGCATCACCCACTGGATCGGCGCCCAGGTCCAGGAGGAGGGCGCCGTCACGGTGCCGGCCAAGCTCCTCGCCGATGTGGTCGGCGGCCTGCCCAACGACCGGGTGACACTAACCCTCGACGCGCGCACCCAGACAGTGAAGGTCGAGTGCGGCCGCTTCACCAGCAATATCAAGGGCATCGAGGCCGACGAGTTCCCAACCATCCCGACGATCGCCGATACAGAGCCATCGGCCGTCCTGCCGCCCGATGTCCTGCGCGAGGCGATCGACCAGGTCGCCTTCGCCGCCGCCTCTGACGACTCGCGCCCGGTGCTGGCCGGCGTGCTGGTGCGCATGCGCGACACGCGCCTGTTCATGGCCGCCGCCGACGGCTTCCGCGCCGCCACGCGCATCGTCGCCCTGCCCGAGCCGGTCAGCCAGCAGGCCGAGTTCATCGTGCCCGCCCGCGCCCTCGAGGAGCTGTCGCGCATCGCCGGCGAGGCCCAGGGCACCGTGAGCATCACCGTCGCCCCTGGCGGCAGCCAGGTGCTCTTCCACACCGAGACCACCGAGCTGGTCTCGCGCCTGATCGACGGCAAGTTCCCCGATGTCGAGCGCATCATCCCCCAACAGTACGCCACCCGCACCATCCTCGACACCGCCGATCTGGCCAAGGCCGTGAAGCTGGCCTCGTACTTCGCCTCGGCCAGCCAGAATGTGGTCAAGCTGACCATGGAGCCCGGCGGCGAGCTCGGCCCCGGCAAGCTTACGATCAGCGCCAACGCCGCCGAGGTGGGCGACAACACCGGCGAGCTCGACGGCATGATCCACGGCGAGGGCGGCCAGATCGCGCTGAATGTCAAGTACCTCGCCGAGTTGCTCAGCTCTGTCAAGAGCGCCCAGATCGCCCTCGAGACCCAGACGCCCCAGAGCCCGGGGGTCTTTAAGCCGGTCGGCCAGGACGGCTATGTGCATATCATTATGCCGATGAGCATCCGCTGACGCGGGGGCGCCGCCACCGGCTGGAGACCCTATGAGCGACCCGCGACCCACGCCCCTGACCGATCTGCGCCGACGGGCGCCTGTGGCCCGCGGGCTGATCAGCGCCGTGCTGAGCGAGCTGATCGGACCGGTCGAGCTGGCCTACGACTTCTACCGCGAGTGGAATGGCTGCTGGAAGGTGCGCGTCACGATCAGCGGGCCGACCAGCGGGCGCCTCGAGTTCACGCTGCTCGACACGCCGGGGGGCGGCATGCTCGCCATGCCCCGCCCCATGCCCGAGCGCTGGCGCACCGTCACTGGCATCAGGGCCACCGATGACACCCGCTGGACCCTGGATGCGGCGGGAAACCTGATGCCGTTCCCGGCGCGTGGCTGACTCATCCTACAGGGCGATCTCTAGCCCCTCGTAGGCGGCCGTCGTGTTGGGGAAGCTGCGCTTCGCCGCGCACTCGAGCGCCTCGATCGTCGCGTCGTCGTGGCGCGGCTCGTGGTGGAAGAGGACCAGCCGGCCGACGCCCGCCTGGCGCGCCACCTCGCAGGCCATCTGGGGCGTGCTGTGGCCCCAGCCCTGCTTGTGGCGCGCGTAGTCATCCTCGGTGTACTGCGCGTCGTGAATGATCAGGTCGGCGTCGCGGGCAAACTGGACCAGCCGCTGGTCGGTGTCAACATAGCCCTCGGTGTCGCTGGCGAAGACCAGCGAGCGCCCGCGGTACGCGATGCGATAGATATGGACCCCGTTGCGCGGGTGGGCATAGCTCTTGTGGATATGCACCTGCACCGCGTCGGGGTCGGCCTCTACCTGATCGCGGTAGATATTGTAGACCTGGGGCTCGCTCAGCTCACCCTCGAGCAGCACCATCTCGCTCTCCCGCAGGCTGCGCACGATCTTCAGCGAGGGCATATCGCTCAGGCTGACCGGGAAGCTCGGCGGCAGCATTGCGTGGCTCAGGGCCTCCTCGAGGTCCTCCTCGAAGGTGCGCGGCCCAAGGATGTGGAGCACGCTGCTGCCAAGGTAGGCCGGCAGAAAGTAGGGGAAGCCCTGCGTGTGGTCGTGGTGCATGTGAGTGAGGAGCAGGGTCGCCCGGATCGGCGCCCCGCCCCGGGCCTGGGCCCGCCTGATCAGATCGTGGCCCAGGTTGATGATCCCCGTGCCGGCGTCGATGATCAGCGTATGGGCCCCGACCTGCACCTCGACACAGGTCGTGTTACCTCCAAAGCGCACCGTGTGAGGACCGGGGACCGGGTGGCTCCCGCGGGTGCCCCAGAAGCGTACAATAAACTGGTCGTTGTCCATCCGGTTTGCGCTCTACTGCACGTAGCCGCGAAGCAGCTCGACCAGCAAACGCACGCCGACCCCGGTCGCCCCGCGCGACTGGTAGGCCTTCAGCGGGCGCTCGACCCAGGCCGTGCCCGCGATGTCGAGGTGGCACCAGGGGTAGTCGCCGACGAAAGCGGCCAGGAAGCCGGCCGCGCTGATCGCGCCGCCGTAGCGACCGCCGGTGTTCTTCAGGTCAGCGATCTCGCTCTTCATCATCTCGCGGTACTCATCCCAGAGGGGCAGCTGCCAGACCCGCTCGCCCGTGGCCTCGCCCGCCCGTCCGAGCCGATCGGCCAGCTCCTGGCTGGTGCCCATCAGGCCGATAGCGTGGGGGCCCAGGGCCACCATTATCGCCCCGGTGAGCGTCGCAAGGTCGATGATCGCCGCCGGCTCGTAGCGCTGGGCGTAGAATAGCCCGTCGGCCAGGACGATCCGGCCCTCGGCGTCGGTGTTCAGCACCTCGATCGTCTTGCCGCTCAGGGTCGTGACGATATCGCCGGGCCGGTAGGCGGTGGAGCTGGGCATATTCTCGGCCGCGCAGACGATGCCGACGACGTGCAGGGGCAGCCCAAGCTCGGCCACGGCCTGCATCGCGCCGAGGACCGCGGCGGCGCCGCCCATGTCCATCTTCATGTCGTCCATCTTCTCGGCCGGCTTGATCGAGATGCCGCCGGTGTCGAAGGTGATGCCCTTGCCGACCAGGCAGATCGTGGGCCTGCCCACGGCCTGCTGGCCATGCTCGATCACAATGAAGCGCGGCTCGTTGGCCGAGCCCTGGCCCACGGCGAGGATGCCGCCGAAGCCATGCTCGACCAGCTCGGGCTCCTCAAGGACCGTCACGCGCAGGCCGGCGCGCTCGCCGAGCTCGATGGCGACCTGGCCAAGCGCGGCGGGGGTGATGTCATTGCCGGGGCCGTTGGCCAGATCGCGGGCGAGGGCCGCCGCGCGGGCTACCACCTGGCCGGTGGTGACCCCGGCCCGCAGAGCCTCCTCGGCCCCGCTGGTGAAGACCGTCACCCGCTCGACGGCGAAGGTCTGCTCTTTGGAGAGCCCGGTCTTGTAGCGGCTGTAGCTGTAGGCGCCCAGCTCGAGACCCTCGGCAAAGGCCTGGGCCAGGGTCTCGGGCGGCAGCGGCAGGTCGGCCAGGGGGCTAATCGTGAAAGCGGCGACCTGCAGCTCGCGGGCCCGCTGCGCCGCCAGGGCGGCCACCTGGCGCACCCCGTCGGCGGTGACGGCATCGAGCTTACCGAGGCCGATCAGCAGCAGGCGGCGAGGGGTGACGGCGCCGCGCGGGTACAGCAGCAGACTCTGCTTTAGATGCCCGCTGTAGTCCGCGGCCTCCAGCAGCCCGGCGACCTCGGCGGGCAGGGGGATCTCTTCGAAGGTCACGAGCACGGCCAGGTCGGCCGCCTCGCGCAGCATCTCGCCGCTCTGAACTGTGATCAGCATGGGTACTCCCTGGGTGCATATGCCAAATGCCTACCATTCTACCTAGGGTTGACGCCCCGCGCAAGGCGGGGTATAGTAGGGCATCCCCCGGCGCACAGATCGG
>JAAXUL010001413.1 GCA_013336035.1 Chloroflexales bacterium | reverse complement strand
CTGGTACGACCCCTCAATCGCCAGCGTCCACCTGCTCGGCGTCGGCCGGGCCGAGCTGGCGATCCGCTCCCCACTCGTCGAGAGCTTCGACTCCAGCGGCCCGGTGCGCACGGCCGGCTACGGCTGGGGCAACATCGCCCCGAACTTCACCGAGGCATACGGCCTCCGCAAGCCCAAATTGCAGGCCTCGCGGGAGGCGAGATTGGCCTATCTGCTCTGCCAGCTCAGAGACCGAGTCGGCCTTCCCTGGTCGGCCGCCGACCCCGAGGCCCTCATCGACGATGCGCCCCGGCGCGTCCATCCGGTCGCCTCCCCCTGGCAGTATGAGCTTATCTTTAAGCCAGTATAGCTCATTGGAGTAACATACTTATCATTGACATTTGAGGGCTGTTGTGCTATAATGTGGGAGTAGGAACACAGGCCCGCATAGCCGCCCACCGGCGAGGACAACTACCATGACGACCCAGCCCACCATCGCCGCCCACCTGCTAACCAACCGCAGCCTTGAGACCCTCCGCGCGGTCGAGGCCCTGGCCCCCTACTTCCTGATGGTTGATGCCGGCGAGCCGGTCGCGTGGGCGATCTCGCAGGCGCTCTACTTCGACGGCGAGCAGCCGGTGATGGTCGAGTTTGCAGTGGCCCTTCTCCGCGAGCGCCTCGACGTGACGCTGGAGGACGGCGAGGAGCTGAGCGAGCTGGCCCTGGTCGAGCTGCTGGACCCGGCCAAGGGCTTCCCGCCCATCGAGCTGCGCGCCAAGGCCGCCCTGATGCTGCTGGCGATGCCGGCCGCGAGCGACGAGGACCGGCGGAACAACGCCTACTTCGCCAGCTACCTCACCGACGACCCGAGCATTGGCCTGGCGGTGTCGATGAACGACCTCCGCGCCAAGTTCGGCCTCGAGCCCACCGGCTGGTAGCCGCCACCGTCCGACAACCTACTGACCCGGAACCCGGCCACTGGCCGGGTTCCACCGTTCTCACCCTCAGAAAGCGAGCTTCGTCATGGCCACCACGCAGCCCTACACCGTCACCACCCGGCACGACCATCCCGCCGTCCAGCTGCTCGCCAAATGCATCGAGTACCTGCGCTCCGTCTGCGACGGCGCCCGGAGCCACGACAGCCGGGGCTTCTCGGCCTTCGACAAGAACCTGGGCCACGGGTTGGCCGACAAGCTGGCCTCGCACCAGGGCTGGAGCCGCCAGGACCTCACCTACGCGGTGCGGCTGGCGTGGAAGTACCGCGAGCAGCTCCGCCGGGCGGGCCTCAGCTTCCCGCTGGAGCGCGAGCTGCGCGCCGAACTGGAGGACGCGCCGGCCGGGCAGGTGGACGTGGCCCCCACGCCCTCGACGGCTACGGTGCGGCTGTGGATGGAGCCGGACGGCAGGCTGAGCCTGGCGTTCAGCCACTACGACCACCACAAGCTCGGCCAGCTGATGGCGACCGTCCCGATGGAGGACCGCTGGTGGGACGAGCCGGGTGGCGAGCGGTGGCTGATCAAGCCGCAGTACGAGGGCGGGCTGCTGGCCCTCTACGGGGTCGAGCTCTCGCCCACGCCGGCGGGCATGGCGGCCGTACCCCCGCCGCAGGCGGTGGCCAGCCGGCCCGCGCCCAGGAAGGCGGCCGAGTCGGAGCCGGTCGAGATCCGCGACTACGACGCCACCCACATCGCGGTGAAGTGCCCCTTCCCGCTCAAGGACAAGCTCAAGGCCGCGGTGCCCTGGAAGGGCCGCCGCTGGGAGGGCGGGCCGCAGGTGTGGATCGTGGCCGCGGAGTACCGCGAGGCCGTGGAGCAGGCCCTGGGCCTGAGAGGAGTTGCGGCATGAAGCTCGGCATCACCGCCACCCAGGTCGGGCTGAGCGGGGCGCAGGCGGGCGTGATCAGCACGCTCCTGGCCGCCCTCAAGCCCGACGAGGTCCACCACGGCGACTGTCTCGGCGGCGACGCCGAGATCCACGCCCTGGCCCGCGTCCACACGAGCGCCCGCATCGTGGCCCACCCCGGCCACATCGAGGCGAAGCGGGCGAACTGCCAGGTCGACGAGCGGCGCGAGCCGGCGCCGACCCTGGAGCGGAACATCACCATCATCGCCGAGACGGACCTGCTGCTGGCCGCCGTCGGCTGCGAG
>JAAXUL010001412.1 GCA_013336035.1 Chloroflexales bacterium | reverse complement strand
GTATCCCACGAGCGAACGGCAATTTATCATGTATGAAGCGCTGCGCAAGGGAGCGACCGTTGACGCGTTGTTCGAGAGAACGCACATCAAGCCCTGGTTCATCCAGCAGATGAAGGAGCTTGTGGAACTCGAAGAAAAGATATTGAAGTGCACGAACGGTGATTTTCCTGACGCACTCCTCGTGCGCGCAAAGAAAGACGGCTTTGCCGACGGATATCTCGCCAAACTCCTCAACGTTGCCGAAGACAAACTCCGCGCCCTTGTCGGAAAAACTGATGAAGCTGACGACGCCCGCCTTGGCGGCGTTGAAGGCTTGATTGACGATGGGCACTTTCAGCACGAGCAACGCGAGGACGATTTGCAGCGCCACGCCCCAGCCGAGTAGACAGAGCGGCCCGTAGGCGAGAGCCAGCAGCCGCAGCGCTGCCGCCAGCGAGCGCCCGCCGCCGCTGCGGTAGCCCGCCGCCGCGTTCTTCGTCAGGCCCGCCACAACCTCGCGCCCGTTGGTGTACATCCGCACCCGCAGGTAGGCCAGGCCCTCGCCGCCCCCCACCCTGAAGCCCGCCCGCCTGATCGCCTGGGCCAGGCGCACATCCTCTAGCACCTCGTCGCGCACCGCCGCGTGGCCGCCGATCGCCTCGTAGGCCGCCCGGCGCACCAGGATGCACTGGCCGTTCGCCATCACCTCATCGGGGCGCGCGTCGGGCCGCTCGAGCCGCTCGAAGGGGAAGAGGTCCGCGATCAGGGACAGGAACGGCGGCAGCACCGCCCGCTCCCAGAAGGTCTCGAGCTCGAGGAAGGGCAGGATCGTCACCAGGTCGAGGCCCCGCCGCCGGGCGTGGGTGAGTAGGGCCGCCACCAGGTCGGCGCTGGGGGCGGTGTCGGCGTCGAGGAAGAGCAGCCACTCGCCGCGGGCGGCCTCGCCGAGCTGCTGGCAGGCGTTGCACTTGCCCACCCAGCCGGGCGGCAGGGGGCGGCCGCGCAGCACCCGTAGCCGCGCATCGCCCATGCCCGCCAGGATGGCCGGGGTGCGGTCGGTGGAGCCGTCGTCGACGACGATCACCTCGCAGGCTGGGTAGCTCTGTGACAGGGCGGCGGCGACGCAGCGGCCGACGGCGCGCTCCTCGTTGCGCGCGGGGACGAGGACGGAGACCAGGGGGGCCGGGGCGGGGGGCGGCTCGGGCGGGCTAAGCCGCGGGAGTCGGTAGAGGCGCGCCCAGTCGCGCCAGTAGCCCGCGAGGATCAGCAGGGCCGCCCCGGCGGCGAGCAGTACGTACATCCAAGCCCCTTGATAGTATCGATATCTCGGCAGCATTATACTGCCGGCGGAGCCAGGGCCGCGCGGGGCTGAGCGCTCTGGGATCAGGCTACTACCGTTATGTGAAATGAGATCGACCGCCCGTTAGTATCCGTAGATCACGTATGCATTGTGCTCGCGCAAGGGGCGGTAGCTGTGGCTGCTCTGCCGTACGTCCTGCTCTATCTTGTGCTGGCTCTGGCCTCGGCGTTGGTTTCGGCCTATGCCTGGCAGTACCGCTACTATCGCAGCGGGCGGCCGTTCACCCTGATGCTAGGGGGGCTCGCCTTCTGGTGCGGCTGCCGCGTCTTCTCAATCCTGGACACGACCTTCGCGGGGACGGTGTTCTGGGCCCTGCTGCAGGTGGGCGGCATCGTGCTGGTCACCCCGGCCTGGCTAATGGTGGCGCTGTCGTACAGCGGCCAGCGCTGGCGCCGGCACAGCGCGCTGCTGGTGGCCCTCTTCGCGCCGCCCGCCCTCTTCTTCGTCATCGCCCTGACCAACAGCCTGCATATGCTCTGGTGGAAGAGCTTCGAGCCCGACATGAGTCGGGGCTTTATGTGGCTGCGGCTAACCTGGGGGCCGGCCTTCTGGGCCCACTCGATCTACGCCTACCTGTGCTTCGCCCTGAGCGTCTGCTTCCTGGCCCGCGCAGCGCTGCGGGCCCCGCTGGCCGAGCGGCTCCAGGCCTGGCTGATGCTGACCGCATCGCTGCTGCCTGTCGTGGGCAACCTGGCCTTTCTGGCGGGCGTGCGCCCCCCCTGGGACGACGACCCGACGCCGGTCCTGCTCTTTCTCGGCGCCCTGACAGCCTTCTATGCCACTATCCAC
>JAAXUL010000577.1 GCA_013336035.1 Chloroflexales bacterium | reverse complement strand
GCCGACCTCGGCGGCGAGCTGGCGCAGGATGGCCTGCCTGGCCTCGAGGGTGGGGGCTTTGTGCGCGGGCGGGAGCGGCGGCAGCTCGAGGCTGAGCGTGCGCAGGCCGGCCTCGCCGGCCGCGCGCTGGCGCAGCGCCGCCAGCAGCGCGCTTTTGCCGATGCCGTGGACGCCGCAGGCATTGATCAGGCAGCGCTGGGGGGGGGCGCCAAGGCGCAGCCCGGCAACGTGCTGGAGGAGCGTGTCGAGCTCGGCCGCCCGCCCGATAAAGCGCTGGGTGTCGTGCGTAACCATTCCCTCTCCCTGGGGGTGTACCACCCGCCCCGGGCGTGATACCCCTTAGTATTGTGTGTCGTAAAGCCATGCGCCACAAGGACACGGCCGGGGATCTCTGGGGGATCTTCCAGGGATCAGCCGGCGGTATGGCGCAGCACAAAGAACCCGCCGTAGGGCCGCTCGAGGTAGAGCGGCGCCCGCGGGTCGGGCTCGATCAGCTCGACCAGGCGGTCGGCGAGGCGGCGCAGCGAGTCTTTGTCGCTGGGCTCGTCGCGCTCGGCCCAGACGTGGCGGATCAGCTCGTCGGTCGAGCAGAGCTGGCCGCGGTGCTCGTAGAGGTAGGTGAGCAGGCGGCGCTGGAGGTACGACAGCCGGCGCGACTCGGCGAGCCTGGCCTCGCCGCGCCAGACGCTGCCGTCGGGGTCAAGGCGCAGGGGCGGCACGGCCTGGGCGGCCTCGCCGGCGCTGGGGGCGGGCGGCTCGGCGGGCGCGGGCGCCTCGCCCGAGATCGCCGCGCGCACGTGGGCCTGGCGCAGCAGCAGATCGGTGTCGTCGGCCGAGCGGGCGCAGGCCCGCACCAGGCTGTCGCCCATGTTCAGCAGGCGGCGCGGCGACCCGTCGGCGGCCAGGCAGAGCTGCTCGTCAATATCGGCGAGCTCGGGCGCGGCGATCATGGCCAGGCTCTGGATGGCCCTATCGCTGAAGACCACCAGCCTGCTGCGCAGCAGCTCGCGCAGCAGCGCGGCGCTCCAGCTCAGCTCGACGGTGGCGATGCGGTCCTCGCGCAGCAGGCCGCGCTCGCGCAGGACGTTGACGATCTCGGTGGGCACGAAGCACTTGACGGCGAGGCCGGGGACCTCGAGCAGGCGGACGTTGCCGATCAGTGGGGCGAGCAGGTCGGCGCCGGCGGCCCAGTCGGCGCTGGTCTCGCACAGCTCGTCGACGCCGTCGATGATCAGGTAGCAGAGCGGTCGCCCGGCAGCGGCGGTGATGCGGGCGATGACCTCGAAGCAGCGCAGCACGGGCAGCCCGGCGAGGCTGTAGGTGTCCTGGGGCGGCCGGGGCTCGTCGGGGGCGGCGAGCCAGCCGCGGGCCTCGAGGACGGCTCGCTGCGAGGGTCGCAGATAGTCGCCGTGGGTGTAGCCGATCCAGCGTAGATAGCCGGCCTCGTCGGCGGGGAGGGGCGCGGGCGGGTCGGCCGGCAGATCGGCGAGGGCGACCACAAAGAGGCGCAGCACCTCGTCGAGCAGGTCGCGGGGGCCGACCCTGGCGGAGCCGGCCCGCTCGACGATGGGCATCCAGTCGGTCAGGCGCACGAGGACGGCGCGCAGGCGGCTGTCGTGGGCCTGGCAGTAGGCCTCGAACATACGGCGGGTGCTGCTCTTGCCGGCGCCGCGGGGGGCGTGCAGCACGCTGCTGCGGGCCGCGCCTGCGTCGATGACGACGTGGTAGGCGTGGTGCTCGACGAAGTACTCGTGGAGGCGGTCGCGCTCGTCTTCGGCCCACTTGAGGGCGAAGGGGTTGCCCTCGGTGAACCCCACGCGCGCGAGCCACTCGGCCGGGCTGAGCATAGATGCCTCGTCACCGTTCAGCGGGGGCAATGATAGAGTCAGGCGCCCAACGGTCGTGCCGACAACGTAGCAGCATGGACCTATAATGTCAACAGACCACGGCCGCAGAAGAGCAAACCCGCATCACTATGGCTACTGACGACGAGTGCGCGCAGCTTGGCGGGCGGCTCCAGACTAATCGTGACCGGCTGCACGTGCTGCTTGGGCAGCAGGACAGCTTCGGCGTGGCCTTCGCGCCGCCCCACATCAGCGTCGGCATCCGAGAGGCGCGCGGCACCATTGCCGAGCTGAAGGCCAGGCTGCATAGCATCGGCTGCCCCGCCGAAGACAGGCCCGAGGATGCCGACCCCGCCGCGCCGCCGCCGCCACGCGATGATCTGAGCCCGGGCGTCGAGGTCTTCGAGCAGCACCCTCGCTTCTGCCGCTTTCTGCGCACGCCCCGCCTCGCGTCGCTGATCGAGACGGTGGCCGCCACGCCATGCTACCATATCATCGAGGCGCCGATGGGCCACGGCAAGACGGCCCTGGCAGGCGAGCTCTGGCGTACGCTCGCCGGCGGCGATCACACCCGGCTGGCCTATCTGTTCAGCCGCGACCATGGGCGCACGCGGGTCAGCCAGGCGGTGCGCTCGCTCTACCGGCAGCTGCGCGCCCACGGCGCCCAGAAGGCCGCCCTGCCCGAGGAGGATACCGCCCTCACCACCAGCGCGCTCTACAGCGCGTCCCGCCACGGCGCCCGGCTCTTCATTATCCTCGACGGGCTCGACGAGTGTGACGATGCCGAGCGCCCCCTGCTCGGCCAGCTGCTCCCCGACGGCCTGGTGCCTAACGTCACGATCGTGATCACGCTCAGGCCCTCGGTGCGCCAGCTGCTGCTCCAGCACCTCTCCCGCAACCATATGCTCCAGGACATCGAGCTGCCGGCGCCGGGCCAGGGCGCCCTGCTCCACCGCCTCGAGCCCCTCGCCGAGGAGGAGATCCGGGGCATGCTGCTGGCGGCGGGCCATGGCGACGACCCGGACCTGGCGCGGCGGATCTTCGACCATAGCCAGGGCCTGCCGATGGTGGCGGTGCCCTACCTCGAGCACCCGCAGCTGCTCGACGACGCGCGGGCCGGGGCCATCCCCGTCGACGCCTACTACGAGCGCGCGCTGCGGCTGATCAAGGCCCAGTGCCCCGAGGCGCACCACGAGGTGCTCGCGCGCCTGCTCGCCCTGCTGGCCGCGGCCCGCTCGCCGCTTGCCGACGACGACCTCGCGCGCCTGCTGGAGGTGCCGCGCGCGACGATCGTCGCCATGCGCGGCATTCTGGCCCGCTATCAGCACCTCGACGAGGAGGGCGTCATGGCCCTCGACCGGCACTTCCGCGCGTACCTGGCGCGCGCCGACGAGACGCGGGCCGCCGTGCGCGAGGCCGATGCGCGCCTGATGGCCTGGGTTGTCGGCTTCACGGCCACGGCCAGCCTGGCCGAGGTGCCCCTCTACGCGCTGCGCCACGCCGCTGAGCACCTGGCCCTCGGCCCCGGCCTGCGCTATCTGCTGGCCCGCACCGACTGGTTCGGCGAGCTCGAGCGGCGCTGCCAGTCGCGCTCGGCCTGCATCGAGACGCTCAAGCGCGCCCAGGACGAGATCGACCGGCACTTCACCGGCGCGCCCGGCGACCCCGCCGTCGTCGCCATGCTGCTCTGCGCCCTGGTGCGGGCCTCGCTGGGCGCCACCCTGCTGCCCGAGCTGGTGGCCCAGCTGGTGCGCCTGGGCCTGTGGGGCGAGGCCGAGGCGCTCGACTACGCTGAGAACTATGTCTCGCAGGCCAACCGGCAGGCGCTGCGCGACCTGCTTGCTCGCCCGGCCCAGCCGCTGAGCTTCCCGGCCGGCTCGGCCGTCGCCGAGGCCGCGCAGATCCTCCGGCGCTACGTGATGCTGCCGCCCGCCGCGCGCCAGCTGGCCCTGGCCGGCTGGCGGCGCACCTACGAGCAGGCCGGCGGTGACGCCGGCACCCAGGGCGACCGCGACCGGCTCGCGCTGCTCGTCGCCGCCCTGCAACAGCCGGCCCTGAGCGGCGGCGAGCGGGCCACCTGGGAGAGCTTCGACAGTCTGCTGAGCGAGCTCTACGCCTACCACCCGCCCCTCACCGGCCCCATGAGCGACCCCCAGTTTGCCAGCCTCCTCGGCGACCTGGCCGATGCCTGGTGGCAGCTCCACCCCCGCGACGCCCATCGCTACTGGCTTCAGCCCATCGTCGCCGCCCTGTCGCGCTTCGCCCGCTCTGATCTGATCGAGGCCCTCGAGCTGCTCGCCCCCACCCTGCGCACCCTCTTCCCCGAGTGCGTCGCCGAGCTGTGCGCCGCCCTCGACCAGGTGGGGCAGGCGATCATGTAGCCCTGGCCGCATCCCTCGCCCATCCGCCCCATAGCGCCTGCACATCCCTCGTATGCCCCCGGCCGCATCCTTGAGCCGCCCCCCTCTTCGCCGTACACTGGCCTCAGTGAGACGCTCACCACGGCGTCGCGAGGCAGAAAGGGCACGGCGATGATAGAGCAGATGACCGAGCACGGGGCGTGGCCCTTCGCTGAGCGTGTTATCACTATGACTCCCCGCGACCGCTCGCGCCGAGATTTTATGCGCCGCATCGACCGTATGATGCTCTGCCTGGCCGACGCGTACAGCCGCGAGGGCACCTGCCAGGAGCTCGCGGTCGAGCTGCTCGGCTTCGAGGGCAGCGCCCGCGGGCGCACGCTGCGCTTCCGCTATCGCCTGGTGCCGGCGCCCCGCGCCCCGCTGGCCCACTCTGCCGCGGCCTGATGCAGACGAGCGACGCCTGGCGCCAGTATCAAGCACATTGAGGACACACTGATGCATTTGCTACAGCCCGCCCTCGTCGCTGCCCGCCGCCGCGCGCCCGCTCTGGTCGCCTGGCCTGGCCCCGAGCAGCTCCACAACCAGCGTGTGAGCGCCCTGGCCGACCAGCTCGCGATCCACTACGGGCTGCCGGCAGCCCAGCGGCGGCTGGTGGTCTGGGGCGCGCGCTGGCACGATCTGGGCAAGCTCGAGCTGGGGCCCCGGCTGGTCAATAAGCCTGGCCCCTTGACCATCCCCGAGTGGGCGCTGATGCGCCGCCACCCCCGCCTCGGCGCTGTCCGCGCCTCTCGGCTGGGGGCGCCTCTCGCCGTGGCGCGTATGATCGACGCCCACCACGAGCGCTGGGACGGGCGGGGCTACGGGTCGGGGCTGGCCCGCCGCCAGATCCCGCTTGGCGCCCAGATCATCTCGCTCGCCGATGTGTTCGACGCCATGACCTCGGAGCGCCCCTACAAGCGGCCGATGTCTGTCGGCGCGTCGCTCGAGCGCATGGCGGCCGACCGCGAGCGGGCCTTCCACCCCGAGCTGCTCGACCTGGCCCTGGCCCTCTTCGAGGCGGCCGCGCCCCGGATCTGCCTCGCCGCGTAGGCCCTACCCCACGTCGTCGGGGTGCTCCGCCACGGCCACGCCCATCGTCCGGATCTGCCCCTTGAGCCGCTCGATCTCGCGCCGCGCCTCGCGGATGCCGCCCAGCACATGGGGCGGCGCGTAGGCTCGCCCGAAGATGGCCAGCTGGCCGAGGTAGTCGGCCAGGGTGGCGCGCCAGGTGGCCAGTCGCTCGAGCAGGGCGGCGGGCGTCGCCGGCGCGCTCGGGGCGGCGGGCGTCGCCGGCGCGCCGCCCGCCAGCTCCTCCCAGAGCTGGCC
>JAAXUL010000576.1 GCA_013336035.1 Chloroflexales bacterium | reverse complement strand
CGCCAGGCGGGCCGCGCGCCCTCGCCCCCAGGGGCAGGCCGACGTAGCGAGTACATCGGGCTACGCGCTCTGGGCATGCAGTTGTTCGCGGATACTGAGCACCTCGTTGCGCATGCGCGTGTCGGCGTTGATCTCCTCGCCGATCTTCTCGCAGCCGTACATCACCGTCGTGTGGTCGCGCCCGCCGAGCAGGTTGCCGATCTCGACCAGGCTCGATTCGGTCTCCTCGCGGAGCAGATACATGGCGACCTGGCGCGGCACAACGATATTGCGCGAGCGGCCACGGCCGGTGAGGATGTGGATCTCGATCCCGTAGTGCTCGCTGACGGCCTTGATGATCATCTCGGCGGTGATGCGCCTGCGCCGGGCGCTGCCGAGCAGGTCGGCAAGGGACTGGGTGGCCACCTCGATGCTGATCGGCAGGCCGTGGAGGTTGGCGAAGGCCGCGACACGGTTGAGGCTGCCCTCGAGCTCGCGGATATTGCTCTGGACCTTATGGGCCAGGAAGTCGATCACCTCATCGGGCACATAGACGTTCATCTGCTCGCCCTTAGCGCGCAGGATGGCGGTGCGCGTCTCGAGGTCGGGCGGCTGCACGTCACAGATCAGGCCCCACTCAAAGCGCGAGCGCAGGCGCTCCTCGAGGGTCAGGATGGCCTTGGGTGGCTTATCGGAGCTGATCACGATATGCTTGGCCGCCGAGTGGAGCGCGTTGAAGGTGTGGAAGAACTCCTCCTGGGTGGCGTCCTTGCCAGCGATAAACTGGATGTCGTCAATCAGCAGCACATCGATGTTCCGGTAGCGCAGGCGGAACTCCTCGGTCTGCTGGCGGCGGATGGCATTGATGAGATCATTGGTAAACTTCTCGGACGAGACGTAGAGCACATTGATCTCGGGGTCGCGGTCGAGGACATAGTTGCCGATGGCGTGGAGCAGGTGGGTCTTGCCGAGCCCGACCCCGCCGTAGAGGAAGAGCGGGTTGTAGGCCTGGCCGGGGTTATCGGCCACGGCCAGACAGGCAGCGTGGGCAAGCCGATTGCTCGAGCCCACGATAAAGCGCGAGAAGGTGTATTTTGAGTTGAGCATGCCGGTGCGCATCGCGCTCGACAGGTCGAGCTGGACGGCCCGCTCCCCGTAGTAGCCGTCGTCGTCGGTCTGGGCGATGATCGGGGCGGCGGAGCTCAGGTCCATGCGGGGCATCGAGGAGCCGCCGGCGATCACGATGCGCACCTGCACCGGGTAGCCGACGACATCGCCGAGCGAGCGACGGACGGGCGCGAGGTAGCGGTTCTCCAGGCCTTCCTTATGGAACGGCGAGGTGGTGCCGACGGTCGCGGTCCCCCCATCAAGGGCCAGGAGGGTAGTGCCGCGCAGCCAGGTGTCAAACTCCTGGCGCGAGGTTTGCATCTGGATAGTGCCTAGTGCTGCTTGCCAGATCTGGTTCAAGTTCACAGGCACCTCCTTGGCGTGCCACAGGCAAGCCCGGGGCATGGGCCGAAGCCCACACCATGGGCGTGAACACTCACGAGACGCATAAAGCCCTCAAGAAGGCCTCTCGAACGGGGGGTCGCGGTATGCATGTACCTGACGTGCATCCGATCATACTCGATCCGTCCCTTCATTTCAAGGAACATAACGCGCGATTTCTATAATTCTTGCTTATAGTTTTCACTGGTTCGTTAACATTGAATCTTGCGATTCTGGCGCCGAATCCTACGCCTTATGTCGACATGGGGCAGGTCGAAATTGTGGATAACTTGTCGCAGTGTCACGGCTTTCCCCACAGCCCCGGCGCATCAGGGCGGGGGCGGGGGGGGCTTACCCTGGCGGCGTCGGCACTCACAGCGCATGTGGATAACTCGGGCCTGGCTGTGGACAAGCTGTGGGCTTTGCGCACAGTCTCAGACCCCCTCTCCGGCCAGGCCCTCGCCGCTCGCGGGGCCCTGGCCCACGTCGGGCAGGTCGATGGCGGGCAGGTCAGCCAGGGTGGTGAGGCCGAACTGCTGAAGGAAGGCGGGCGTGGTCGCGTAGAGGATAGGCCGGCCGACGCTCTCGAGGCGCCCGGCCTCGTCCACCAGGTCGCGGGCGAGCAGGGCGCGGATGGTGCCGCTGCTATCGACGCCGCGGATGGCATCGACCTGGGCCCTGGTGATGGGCTGGCGATAGGCGATGATCGCCAGCACCTCGAGGGCGGCGCTCGAGAGGCGGCCGCTGGCCTGCACGCCCAGGAAGCGCCCGACGGCGCGGGCGGCCTCGGGGGCGCTGACCAGCTGCACATGGTCGCCGTGGCGCTGCACGCGCACCCCGCGCTCGCGGCAGGCGGCCGCCAGCTGCTCGAGCGCCGCCTCGATGGCGTCGCCGGGGGCCTCGAGGGCCCTGGCGATCTGGGCCACGCTCACCGGCTCGCCGGCCACAAAGAGCAGGCTCTCGACCAGCTGCACCAGGCTGGGCGTGGGCACTGGTGGGGGCAGGCTCGGCAAGGGCTGCTGGCCGATCTCGGCAGCATCACGCATCATTAAAAGACCTTCTCCGTCACGGTGAGCCGGCGCGCCAGTATAACAGATATCGGCCCGGGCCCGCGAGGCCGTGCGGGGCGGCCGGGGCGGCCGGGGCGGCCTTTATGGTATGATTGGGCCACGCTGTCGTGGACGGAAAGGACCGTACCCTATGCCAGAGCGTCGCCCGGGCGTCACGCGGCGCCAGATCATTTCTGGCTTTTTCGGCCTCATGGGTCTCTTCGTGATCATCGCCAACGCGCCAGGCCTGGGCACCGCTGACCCCACCGTCACCAAGCTGGCGCTGGCCATCCCGCAGCCGGTCATCACGCTACCCACCGCGCTCTCTCTGGTGATCATCGGGGCCGTCTGGCTGGCCTCGGGGGTGCTCGGGCTCACCCCGGCGGCCAGGCGCGTGGGCGACGGACCCCTGTGGCTCAGCGCGGCGCTGATCCTCCCGGCGGTGCTGATCTGGGCGGCCGCGGGCAAGCAGACCAACGTGGCGAGTCTGATCGGCGAGGCGCTGCGCCTCGCGACCCCGATCGCGCTCGGGGCCCTGGCGGGCATCTACGCCGAGCGCTCGGGCGTGGTCAACATCGCCATCGAGGGCATGATGCTCACCGGTGCGGCCTTCGGCTTCGCCGCCTTTGCCTTCACCAACAACCTGTGGTTCGGGGTGGCCTCAGCCGTGGCGATCGGCTCGCTGATCGCGCTCATCCACGGCCTGCTCTCGATCACCTTCAAGACCGACCAGATCATCAGCGGCACGGTGATCAACATTCTGGCCATCGGCGTGACGGGCTACCTGCGGCGCCAGTTTCTCGTCAGCATTGGGGGCGGGCGCGAGACCCTGCCCCAGATCGAGATCCCGCTGCTGAGCGACCTGCCCATCATCGGCCCTATCTTCTTTATTGGCAAGCCCATCTTCTTTATGATGCTCCTCCTGGTGCCGATCAGCCAGCTGGTGATCTTCTACACGCGCTGGGGGCTGCGCATGCGCGCGGTCGGCGAGAACCCGAAGGCGGCCGACACCGTCGGTATCAGCGTGTACCGGACGCGCTACCTGAACATCGCGCTCAGCGGCGCGATCGCGGGGCTCGGCGGGGCCTGGTTCTCGCTCGAGACGGTGGGGAACTTCGACGATGGTATGACCACGGGCAAGGGGTTCATCGCCCTGGCGGCGATGATCTTTGGCAAGTGGATGCCCTTCGGCTCGTTTGGCGGGGCGGCCCTCTTCGGCTTCGCCGAGGCCCTGGGCGTGCGCTTCCAGATCCTCAAGGTCCAGCTAGGGGGCTCACCTGTGCCGGTACAGTTCCTACAGCTCCTGCCCTACATTACGACGATGGTGGTGCTCGCCGGCCTGATCGGGCGCGCCGTGGGCCCCGCCGCCGCGGGCAAGCCCTACGAGAAATAGCAAGAAGGGGGGCCGCAGCGCGTTTGTTTCGCTGAAGCCCCCCGCTGAAGATCGACATGCGGCCTACAGGCCCTCGGCATCAAGCCAGCTCTGGACGTCGGCGTCGCTGGGGGCAGGGTTGCCGCCGGGGATGTAGCGAAAGCGATCGCCGTAGCCCTCCATAACCAGGTTGCGCAGGTCCTCGGCGTCGGGGCTCGGATCAGTATCGGGGACCTTCACGACCTCGCCCGTCTCTAGGTCGAGGTAGAAGCTGTAGGCCTTGTTAGTCTCCGCCAGCGCAGCACGGATCTGCTCGCGATTGTAGCTGCCTGCCACTACGACCTCCCAATCTGCCCGGGGGCTGGGCACATAGATCAAGGCATGTGACACCCCCTCAAGGCTGAACCAGCCCCCCCAGATGGTACACGAAGCTGCGTACTTACGCAAGTCGCCTCGCCCGCCAGGTCGGCCTCACGCTGAAACCTTCGCTGTCGCCGTACGTATTGTTCTTTAGTCAGGGGAGCGCTGATGGACCAGCAGGCCGAGGAGGCCGACCTCGCCCGACGGGCTCAGGCCGGCGACCAGGCCGCCTTCGCCGTCTTCGTGCAGCGCTACAGCGGCGCGGTCTTCAACCAGGCCTACCGCATGCTCAACGACTTCCACGAGGCCGAGGACGCTGTGCAGGAGGTCTTCTTGCGCGCCTTCCGGCGCCTCGACAGCTTCGACCCGCAGCGTCGCTTTGTGACCTGGCTGCTCTCGATCGGGTCTAACTATTGCATCGACCGTCTGCGCCGTCGCCGCGGCACATGGCTCACCCTCGACGATGTGGCCTTCTGGCTGCCCAGCGGCGACCCTGGCCCCGAGCGCCGCGCCCTGCTCGACGAGCGCCGCGCCGCCGTACAGCGCGCCCTCCAGCGCCTATCTGAGACCTACCGCGGAGTCACGGTGCTGCGCTACTGGCACGACCTTTCGTACCTCGAGATTGCCGAGGTCATGGGCCTGACCGAGGCGACGGTCAAGACGCGGCTCCACCGCGCCCGCAAGCTGCTCGCAGAGGCCCTGGAGGCCGAGGGAGAGATGACCGTATGGGACGAGGAGACGGCCCCCCCACGCTGACCCCCTCTGACGCCGAGGTGGCGGCAGCCGAGGATTCGACCAGGCTGCTGCTGGCCCGCTTCGGCGAGCCGGCCGCGGTCGAGGCGCCCCAGGGCCTGGAGGCCCGCGTCATCGCCGCGCTGCCCCAGGCCCGGCGCCCGCTGCGGCCGCTACGGCGCCGGGCGGCGGCCTGGGCCGCGACGGCTATGGTCGCCCTGCTCCTGGCCCTCGGCGTCTGGGGCCTCGCCGGCAGCGGCCCGGCCCCGGTCGCTGGCCAGCCCCCCAGCGCACTCGACCGGCTGACCCTCACCCTCGCCCTCGCCGCCCAGCCGATCGTCGATCAGCTCGCCGACATCGGCCCCGCCGTCGCCCTCAGCGCGCTCGCGCTCGGGGTCGGGGTCGGGGTCTGGGTCTGGCTGTGGTGGCGCCGCTCGCGCGACCGACACGAGCGCTAGAGCGCCGGCAGAGAATCCTCGATACAGCGGGATGCCCCGCGAGCATGTCGCTCTCTGGTACGGGTCACGCTACAGCAGCTCCTCGGCCAGATCGATGGCCCTCAGCAGCGCGGCGGCCTTATTGCGGCTCTCCTGGTACTCGGC
>JAAXUL010001411.1 GCA_013336035.1 Chloroflexales bacterium | reverse complement strand
CTGCGTAGTAGAGGTCGCACTTCAGGTGCGGGTAGCTGCGCAGGATGCTCTGGACCTCGCTGACCAGGGCCCGCACCTGGGCGTCGTTCACCGAGCCCGAGGTGTCGACGCAGACGAAGACGCGCACGCTCTCGCCCTCGAGGGCCTCGAGGTAGAGGCCCCGCCCGACGAAGCGCCGGTCGAAGCCCTGGAAGTCGTTGGGCGTCTGCGCCAGGAAGCGCCAGAGGTGGGCCCGCCAGTCGATGCGCGCGGGCAGCAGCGCCTCGACCTCGCGGCGCGCCGCCTCGGGCAGCCCGCCCTTCTCGAGCGTCCGCGCCAGGACGGTGGCCTGCTGGAAGGCGTTGCGCCAGTGGCTGTCGAGCTCGGCCATGGCCCCGCTCGACAGCCGGCTGCTGGCCTGGCCGTCGCCGCCCGTGCGGTCGCCCGCGCCGCCCGACACGGCGTTGTTCAGCAGGTCGAGCCCTGGCAGGGGCGGCTGGCGCTCGGGGCTGAACTGCAGCAGCTCGTAGACCTCCTCCACGCTCAGCGTCTCTAGCTCGGGGTCGCGCGGGGTGTCGGGCGGGATGTCGAAGTCGCCGTGGGCGGCGATGATCCCGTTGACCACGATGTCGGCGGCGATGTTCCAGACCATCTCGTCGCGTACGCCCCGCCGCGAGGGGTGCAGCAGGGCGGCGTGGAGCACCGCGTGGATGAGCAGGGCGTCCTGCTGGCGCGGCCCGAGCGAGCGCAGGTACTCGGGGTTGACGAAGATGTCGCGCCCGTCGGTCGCGGCCGTCGGCACCTCGCCGCTGGCCCGCACCGGCGCGAAGAGCGCCAGGGTGGCGAAGAACGGCGCCTTGACCCGCAGCCGCAGCAGTGAGGCTGAGATCTGCTGGTCAAACTCGGGGGCGCTCACGCGACCCCCAGCAGCCCGCGGTAGTCGCGCAGAAAGGCCTGGAGCCGCTCGTCCTCCTTGACCAGGGCAGCCAGCTCGCCCATCTGCCCGCGGGCCCGCATCTGGCGGAAGAGGTCCATCGCGAAGAGCTGCGACCACTCGCCGCCGGCGGCGTCGGCCAGCCAGCGGAAGGCGCTGTGGGCCTGGCGCGCGTCGCGCGCGCGCACGCCCAGGCCCACGGTGAGGGCGTAGCGCTGCGACGGCTCGCTTGGGAACGCGAGCCCGGCGCCGTCGCCGCGCAAGATGGCCTCCATATCGACCATGGTCGCGTACAAGCTCACGAAGGCGCGGAACTCGGCGGCGGCCCCGGGGCCCACGACCGGGGCAATATCAAGGCCGGCGCCGTGCAGCCGGCTCGCCATCTCCCACGAGCGGGGCGACGGCCAGGCGGGCTGCTGGGGGTCCATACGGTGCAGCAGCGCGCTGCGGAAGGAGAGGAAGGCGATGATCTGCTCGTGGAGGCCCCGCTCGAGGGCGTAGGCCTTAAAGTTGTCGAAGTCAGGCTCGACCTCGAGGTGCACGAAGCGGTTAGCCAGCGGCGCGGGCATGTCGAAGACCGCGGCCCGGTCCTCCTTGCGGTTGCCGGCGGCCCAGATGAACCACCCCGCGGGCACCTCGTACGAGCCGACACGCCGGTCGAGGATGAGCTGCTGGGCCATGCCCTGCATAGCCGGCGGGGCCATGTTCAGCTCGTCGAGGAAGAGGATGCCGCGCCCGTCGCGGGGCAGGAACTCTGGGGGGTACCAGCGCGAGACGCCGCCCTCGGGCACCGGTAGGCCGCGCAGGTCGGTCGGCGCGAGCTGCGAGAGGCGCACGTCGATGAAGCCGAAGCCGTAGCGGGCCGCCGTCTGGGCGACGATGCTCGACTTGCCGATCCCGGGCGGACCCCAGATCATCGTGCTCAGGGTGATCTCGTTACGAACCAGCGCGTCCAGGTACTCGGCGAGGGCGTGGGGCTTCATCGGGTGCTCCGGGTAGAGAGGTACGCTCTATGAGCAAAGACGAGCGAGGGCACGGTTTTCACGGAGCAGCGGCAGCCTCCCGCTCATGGGCCGCGGCCCGCACCAGGCGATTGCCGTCGCGAGCCAGCAGCCGGCGGGCCTCGTCGGGCGCGGCCGGGCTGAGGGCTAGCGCGAGGCGCACGAGCCAGTGGGGCGAGCGGGCCTGCGCGGCGAGCAGGGCGGCGGGCGCGTCCGGCTG
>JAAXUL010000575.1 GCA_013336035.1 Chloroflexales bacterium | reverse complement strand
CCCGCCCCCACCGCTCGCCTCAGGGGCGCCCATCAGCACCGCGGGCACCGCGGCCCGCCCAAGCGCGCCCCAGAGCGCCTCGAGGGCCGCGGCCTCGCCCGGGCCCGTGGCGATGCGGCCGAGCAGGGCGACGTCAAAGCTGGCGCCCCCGGACAGCAGCGCGATGGCCGCCTCGGCCGAGGCCGCGGCGCTGACACACATGCCCCACTCCTCGGCGCGCAGCGCGACCGTCTGGCGGGTCGCGGGGTTGGCCTCGAGCACCAGCACCTCGCGCCCGACCAGGTCGGGCTCAAGCGGCGCGCCGGTGTCAGGATCGTCGGGGGCCCTGAAGCTGATCACAACGTGGAAGGTGCTGCCGCGGTTGGGCTCGCTAGAGACACCGATCGCGCCCCCCATCAGCTCGCTGAGGCGCTTGCAGATCGCGAGGCCGAGGCCGGTGCCGCCGTAGCGCCGCGTAGTGCTGGCGTCGGCCTGCGAGAAGGCCTGGAAGAGCCGGTCGAGCTTATCGGACGCGATCCCGATGCCGGTGTCCTCGACCTCGAAGCGGACGGGCCACGGGCGCGCGCCCTCCAGTTCTTCGTCGGCCCAGCCATCGGCCAGGGGTGACGCATCATCGCGGCGCACGGTCAGGGTCACGTGGCCCGAGGCCGTAAACTTCACGGCGTTGCCGAGTAGGTTGACGAGGATCTGGCGCAGCCGAGTGACGTCGCCGACCAGGGTGGCGGGCAGGCCCGGCTCAATCAGGAAGGCCAGGTCGATGCCCTTGGCCTCGGCCGGGGCCGCCAGCAGGTCGACCGCCGACTCGACGCACTCGCGCAGGTCGAAGGGCTGCTGCTCGAGCAGCAGCTTGCCCGACTCGATCTTCGAGAAGTCGAGGATATCGTTGATCAGGGTCAGCAGGGTCTCGCCGCTCGTGCGGATGGTCTCGACATACTCACGCTGGCGCGCGGCCAGGGGCGTGCCGAGCAGCAGGCCGGTCATGCCGATCACCGCGTTCATCGGCGTGCGGATCTCGTGGCTCATATTGGCCAGGAAGTCCGAACGCGCCCGGGCCGCGGCCTCGGCGGCCTCCTTCAGCTGGAGGTTGGTGAGGGCCTGGCCGACGGTGGTTGCCACCCGCTGGGCCAGGGCGACCTCGGCGGCTGTAAACTCATGGGATTTGATCGACGAGAGGCCAATCGTGCCGATCACCTGGTCGTGGATGAGCACGGGCACGATCAGCAGCGAGACGCGGGCGGCGCCGCGCCTGCCGGAGCCGGGCCGCGGGTTCATGCTGATGTTCGAGATCACCACGGGCTGGCGCCGCGCGAGCAGATCCTGGGTGAGCAGGTTGCCCCGCACAGGGATGACCGCGCCGATCACCGACGGGCCGTCCTCGGCCCGATACTCGGCCACGACGGTCTGCGAGCTGCGGTCCTCATTCACGAGGGCGCAGAGGGCCTGGGGCACCTCGAAGGCGCCGGCCAGGTCGACGCAGATGCGCTGCAGGGCCTCGCGCACATCGATGGCGGTGGCGATGGCGCTCATCACCCGGTTGAGCAGCAGGGTCTCGCGGATAAGGGCCTGCTGGTCGCCGCGCAGGCGCGTGCGCTCGACGGCCTTGGCCACATCGTCGCCGAGCGTGCTCAGGATGGCGAGGTCAGCGTCAGAGAGGGCGGCGAGGGTTGTGTGCTCGACGTGAAGCACCCCGAACAGCCGCCCGCCGACGAGCAGCGGCGCCGAGGCCGTCGCGACAGCCGCGGCGGAAGGGAGCGCCGACCACTGCCTGGCGTCGCTCACCAGGGTGGCCAGGCCAGTCTGGGCAACATAGGCGATCGGGCTCTCGGCGAGGCGCTCGTCCCAGCCGGTTCGCGCGCGGCCGGCCCGGTGAGCGAGGCGCAGGCGCGCCTCCTCGACAAGATAGAGGCTGGCCTGGCTGTAGCCAAAGACGGCGACCGCCGTCTCGACCAGGCCCGTGAAGATCGCGGCGAGGCCCTCGGCGTGCCCGATCGCCTCGCGGGCCATGGCGAGGCGGGCCTGAGACTCGGCGCGGCGGGCGGTGTCGGCCACCAGGGCCTTGTAGTGGGCATCGCTCGCGCGCAGACGGCGGCGCAGCTCGCGCGTCTGCCTGGAGCGACCCAACGCGCTATAGCGGAGGCCGGAGGGGAGGAGGGGCATAGTCTGGATCCTGGCACGGCAGGGGCGACCCCGAGGGCCGCCCGAACGAGTGCGGCGCTACGACTTGGCCCGCTGGCGCTGGGCGGCGCGCTGATGGACGCGCTGAAGGGCCAGGCTGGCGCTCGCGGCGGGGCGACGGCGGTCGTCCTCATCGCTGCGCCCGAAGGCTATATCCTCGAGCAAACTGCCGAGGGGCTTGGTGGGCATCTCGATCACGGGCGGGGCCCCGCGGTTAAGCGCGCTGGTGAAGAGATCGTGGGCGAACGGCACCACCACGTCGAGCGGGCGGCCCAGCGTCTTCTCGATATCCTTACGGGGCAGACCACCACGCTCAAAGTGGGCGTTCAGCATCAGGACGACCTTCTCGCGGCTGTAGCCGAGCTGGCTGAAGACATCAAGGGCGCAGGTGGTGGCGACCACCGAGCCGATCTCGGGCGCCAGCATGAGCAAGATCTCGTCGGCGGCGTCGAGGCCGGCCAGGGTCGTCTCGCCGAAGCTATGGGGCATATCGAGCACGATGTAGCTGTAGCTCGAGCGCAGCACACCCAGGACGCTGGCGACGAGATCGCCCGTGATCGGCTCGTTCTCCTCGGGGCGGGGCGCCGAGGGCAGCACGCGCAGGCCGCTGGGGTGGCTGAGCAGAGCCAGATCGAGCATCCCGGCGTCGATCTCGGCGCTGGCCTTGGTGGCCAGGTCGCCCCAGCTGTGGCGCAGGGGCAGGTTGAGCATCAGGCCGCTATGGCCGCCAGTGAAGACCATATCGACCAGGGCCGCGCCGCCGCCCCAGAGCTGGGCCAGCCCGGCCGCCAGATTCACGGCCATGCTCGAGACGCCGACCCCGCCGCGCAGCGAGAAGAGGGCGATCACCTTGCACTTCGTGACGGGCTGCTGGCTGGGCGAGGAGCCGGAGCGGCGCAAGAGGGCCTTGACCCTGGCCTGAAGCTCCTCGGCCTCGAAGGGCTTGCCCATATAGTCATCGGCGCCCGCCTCGAGGCCCTGCACCTTCTCGTGCAGGCTATTGTTAGCGGTCAGCATCATGATCGGCCGGGTGCTGAAGCGCTCTGAGCGGCGCAGCCGCCGGCAGACCTCGTAGCCGTCCAGCTCGGGCATCTGCACATCGAGGATAACCATGTCGGGCTGGGTCGTCTCGGCCCGCTCGAGGCCCTCGCGCCCATCGCGGGCGGCCACAACCTCGTACCCGACGCCGGTGAGGGCCAGCGTGACCGCTTTAAGGTTGATAGGGCTATCATCGACAATCAGGATGCGCTGTGCCATACGGTCCTCTGCTGGTTACATATTCCTCCAGGTACTGTATCAAAAAGGTCTTACCAGGGTTAAGAAGCATCGGACAGGCATAACCTACAGGTTCACCTTGCCCAGCTCGCTCTCGAGGCGCTGCACGAAGGTGCGCAGCACCTTGACCCGGCCAAAGCGCTTATCCTCGGCCTCGACAACTGTCCAGGGCGCGGCGGGGGTCGAGGTGCGCAGCAGCATCTCGTCGACGGCCTCTTCGTACTGGGGCCACTTCTCGCGGTTGCGCCAGTCCTCGTTGGTGAGCTTCCAGGCCTTGTAGGGGACGTGCTGGCGGGCCTCGAAGCGGCGCAGCTGCTCGTCGGGGCTGAGGTGCAGCCAGAACTTGCAGACGATCGTGCCAAAATCGACCAGCTGGCGCTCGAACTCGTTGATCTCGGGGTAGGCGCGGCGCCAGGCATCAGGGCGGGCGAAGCCCTCGACCCGCTCGACCAGCACCCGCCCGTACCACGAGCGGTCGAAGATCGCCAGCTGGCCGCGGGGCGGCAGGCGACGCCAGAAGCGATAGAGGTAGTGGCGAGTCTTATCCTCGCCGGCCGGGGCGGCGATGGCGTGGACGATATAGGCGCGCGGGTCAAGCTCGGCGGTGAGCCGCTGGATGGCCCCGCCCTTGCCGGCCGCGTCCCAGCCCTCGAAGACCAGCACCGCGGGCCGCTGCTGCCGGTAGAGCTCGAGGCCGAGCAGGTGCAGCTGGGCCTGGAGCCGCTTGAGCTGGCGCGAGTACTCCTTGTCGTCCAGGCGCAGGCTCAGGTCGACGCGGCGCAGGATATGGGCCGCCTCGGGGCGGGCCGGCTCGGCGGGGGCCAGGCCTGGCGCGTGGCCGGGGGCGCCGTCGAGGCTCGCCTCGACAGCGGGCGGGCGCCCCCGGCCATTGCCGCGCGGGCGCTCGCGGAAGGCGGCGGCCGAGTCGTCGAGGCTCTCGGCCTGGCCCTCATCGTCGATCGCGACGGCCTTGCGCCCGAGGCGAACCTCGAGGGTGTCGATAATGGTCTTCAGGACAGTGACGCGGGCGTGGTACTTGTCGGTGGCCGGGATGACGTGCCAGGGGGCGGCGGGGGTGCCGGTGCGGGCGATCAGATCCTCGACCGCGGCGGCGTAGTCCTCGTAGCGGCGGTGCTGGCGGCGGTCCTCGTCGGTCACCTGATAGGCCGTCAGGGGGTCCTCGAGCAGGCGCTTAAAGCGGCGGGACTGCTCTTTGCGCGAGATATGCAGCCAGAACTTAACAATGACCGCGCCATCCTCGGCCAGCTCGCGCTCGAAGGCGACGGCGTCCTCGCAGCGCTCGCGCCAGCGCACGGCGCTGCCCTCGCCGGTGCGCTCGGCCAGCATCTCGCGGTACCACGAGCGGTCAAAGATCGCCAGCTCGCCATAGGCGGGGATCTTCAGCCAGAAGCGGTAGAGCCAGGGGTACTGCTTCTCGTAGGTGCGCGGCGGGGTGATCGGGTAGACCCGCAGGGCGCGCGGGTCGAGGCGGCGGGTCAGCACGCCGATGGTGCGCGCCTTTGAGGTGCCGGCCCAGCCCTCGAAGATGACCAGCACCGGCACGCGCGCCTCGAGGGCCACCTGCTCCATATCGTACAGGCGGGCCTGAAGCGAAGCGATGCGCTGCTCATACTCGCGCTTGCTGAGGCTGACATCCAGGTCAATCTGTTCGAGCATAGTTCACCATTGTAACACGCGCGAGTGTGTACCATGGGCCTGATGAACACAGCGATCAGCCTTCCCCCACCCGTGGCCGAGATTATCGCCGCGGCCTTTCCCGGCGCGGCGGTCACGGGCCTCACGCCCACCGTCGGCGGCTTCTCGAACCTGACCGTGGCGGCCAGCATCGGCGGGGCCCGCTGCATCGTGAAGGCGGCCGAGCTGCCCACGAAGCGCGAGGACCTGCGGCGCGAGCACTGCATGCTGGGCATGCTGCGCGGCAGGCGCCTTGGCGCGCCGGTGCCCCTGGCCTTCGCCGAGCGCCACGGCTGGGCTGTGCTGGTGACGCGGCGGCGTCCGTGCGTTGAAACCAGAGCTCGCCGATCGGGCCGGCGTCGGTGGCGCCGTCCTGGCCGAGTTCGCTCCAAGGACGCAGATCGTTGCTGCCCCATGGCTTGTGGACGCCGCGCCGGTGG
>JAAXUL010001410.1 GCA_013336035.1 Chloroflexales bacterium | reverse complement strand
CTGGCTGACGCTGGCGGCCGTGCTGGCGGGGATAGTGGCCTTCGCCAACAGCACGGGCAACCTCTACACGCCGCTCAACGTCGTGCCGTGGCTGGTCTCAGTGGGCTGCTTCCTTGTCGCCAACCTCGACTACCGGCGCCTGGTGGGCGACGGGGGCCCATGGCGCAGGGCCCCGCGGGCCTGGCTCACCCGCGAGCGGGCGCTGACCCTGGCGCTGCTGGTGGCCATCCTGGCCCTCGGGGCGGCCTTCCGCTTCGCGGCCCTGGCCGATAACCCGCGCGATATGAACAGCGACCAGGCCGAGAAGCTGCTCGACGTCGGCGACGTGCTGAGCGGGGCGACCCACATCTTCTTCGAGCGCAATACGGGCCGCGAGCCGTGGCAATTCTACTGGACAGTGGCCCTGATCAGGCTGTTTGGCCTGCCGCCGGACTTTATGGCCCTGAAGATCGGCACCTCGCTGATCGGCTGGCTGATGCTGCCCGCCATCTTCCTGCTCGGCCGTGAGGCGCTGGGTACACGGGCGGCGCTGCTGGCGACCCTCTTCGGCGCCGTGGCGAGCTGGGGGGTGATCACGGCGCGCTTCGGGCTGCGCTACCCGCTGGCGCCCTGCGCGGCGGCGTGGACGCTGTTCTTCCTGGTGCGGGGCCTGCGCCGCGATAGCCGCAACAGCCTGCTGCTGGCGGGCCTCTGGGTAGGCATCGGCCTCCAGGGGTACACCGCGTACCGCTTTATGGTCGTCGTGGTGGTAGCGGTGGCGGCGGCCTGGCTGACGTGGCTGCTGGCGCGGCGCCGCTACGCGCAGGCGCGGCGGGCCGTGGCCGGCGGGCTGCTCGCGGCGGCGCTGGCGACCCTGGTGCTGATACCGCTGATCCGCTACGGGGTCGAGCAGCCCGAGCAGATCTTCTACCGGGCGGCGACGCGGCTGACCGACGCCGAGCAGAGCATCGAGGGCAGCCCGCCCCAGATCTTCCTCGACAACCTGAGGAACGTCCTGCTGATGTTCAACTATACGCGGGACGAGGTCTGGGTGGCCAATCTGCCCGACCGGCCCGCGATGGACGCGGCGCTGGGCGCGCTGCTGGTGGCGGGCGCCGCCGGCTGCCTGGCCCTCAGCCTGCGCACGGCCAACCCGTGGCCGGCCCTGACCCTGCTGGCCGGCGCGCTGATGCTGGTGCCCTCGGCGCTGAGCATCGCCTTCCCGCACGAGAACCCGAGCGTGGTGCGGACGGGGGGCGCCCTGCCCGCCCTGATGGTGGTCTGCGCGGCGGGCCCGGCGATGGCGCTGGAGCTGCTGCGGGCCGCCGGGCGGCGGCGGGCCTACGCCCTGGCCCTGGCGGGGGCGGCGGCCCTGGGGCTGCTGGTGGCCGGTATCAACGCGCGGCGGGTGTTTGCGGACTACCCGGCACAGTACTGCCCGCAGGCCCAGAACGCCTCGGATATGGCCCGCGAGCTGCTGGCCTGGGAGGCGGCGGGCCACGACCGGGCCAACGCCTGGATCGTCGGCTACCCCCACTGGGTCGACGCGCGGGCGATTGGCGTCTGGATCGGCGACGTCACCTTCCCCAACGCGGTGATGGGGCCAGAGGGGGTGCGCACGGTGGACCTGGGGGGCCGCCCGGGTTGGTTCGTGCTCAACCGCGACGACCTGCCGTCGCTGCACGCCCTCTACGCGCAGTACCCAGACGGCCAGGAGCACCTGGTCGAGGGCTCGCTGTGCGCGGGGCGCGCGTTCATCGTGTTCGAGACGCAGCCGCGCTAGGGGCCGTATCAGGCCATCCCTGTCGCCGCGGTGTGCGTGTCGAGGCGGGTGACGCGGGTCACCAGGTTGCCCCCGCCATCATAGACGCGACCGGCCATCGAGAGGGTGCCAATGCGCTGGCCGGCGGTGTTAAAGATCAGGAAGCCGCCCGGGCTGACGCTCAGGCCGGTTGGCCGGCCCGTCTGATCGATCAGCTTGCCGTCGGGCCGCACGGTTGCGCCGTCAAGACTTACGAGTCGTCTGCGCATATGGGTCCCTCCTTCCGGCCTGATGATGAGCAGGTGCGAGCTAAGGATACACGAGCAGGGCCAGCGTTTGAAGGGGCGAAACCTCACGGCTACCTTAGCACCTGCTAAGGATGGGCGATCGCCTCC
>JAAXUL010001409.1 GCA_013336035.1 Chloroflexales bacterium | reverse complement strand
ATCTGTGTGACGTCCAGCGCCTGCGACGGGCGCCTTCCCAGAGTCTGGGCTGCGTCTGTCCGCAAGCGGACAAGACGCGGGCTTCCCGCCGCTGGCGCTGAACCGTGCCACACCGTGAGCATCTGGGCTGGTTGTCTGTGTGCAGACATTGGGTGCGTTCCTTGCCTTGCCACGCCGTGCCGTACCTGGCCGACGCCGTGCCTAGCCCAGTCAAGCCCTGCCCCGCCCCGTCGGCGTATACGCGGCCGCAGCCGCGTCCGTCTCAGCTACCGCTGGCAGGCTCCAGCGAGGTCTCTGAGACCGTGAAGGTGTCGAGGGTAAAGCGGCCGTAGCCGATGGCGCGGCCATCGCCGATGCCGACCAGCCGGCCCGTGTCGATGACCACGGCCTCCATCTCGGCCCGGCTTACGACCGTGCGATCCCAGAGAATGGTCGCGCTGAAGCGCCAGGGGGCCGAGGCCGCGATGCGATAGCGCACATTGCGGGCGCGGGTCGTCGGGTTCTTCACCGACTGCACGTCGAGGTAGACCGGCTGGAGCGGATCGACCGGCAGGGGCTCTGGCGGCACCACGCGGTCGAGCAGGATGCGCTGATCGTCGAGCACTTGGAGGGTCGCAGCGATCAGGGGCTGGAGCGTCCCGCGGCCTTTCTTGGTGTAGCGCGCGCCGTCGCGTAGCGCGCCGAAGACGTAGGTCGGCTTGAGGTAGAGCTGACGCGCCTCGGTCATCAGCACGGTGCGGCGCCACTCCTCGGGGTCGTTCCCGGCCACGCCCGTCTTCTCGCGCTTAAACAGCGGGAGGGCATCCGGGCCAAAGGCGTGCCAGAGGAGCGGGCGCACGCCGGTGACGGTCACGCGGGCGTAGAGGATGTTTCCGATCATCGTGGCTCTCCAGGTGATCAGCGGCTCCGGGCCACGAGGCGGGCCCGAATGGCGGCGATGCGCTCCAGGCGCTGCTGCATCCGCCCACGCAGGCGCGCAGCGATCCGGCGTACCGGGGTGTCGGCGAGAAGTAACGCTTTAATCTCCTCGTCGCTCAGGCTATGGGCGTTACCCATCGGTGAGGCCGGATCGGCAGGGGTGGTATCGGCCTGCGGAGCGTTACCCGCCATGAGAACACCGTTATCCGCATCAGTATCAGCGGAAACGGAGGCACCTTGGCTCCACTCGTCGCCAGTAGCACCCCCAGATGGGCCGTGCATGGCCGTGACCGCTCCCGTGGTACTGGAAGAACGCGACCGTCGGCTATCCGGAGAAACCATTGACACCATCCTGCCACTCCCCTCGGAGCGACTGGGGAGCAGGGTCAGCCAACGGCGGCGCTGGGCATCGTCGAGATAGCCCAGGCGCACCGTCTCGGCCTGCCGACCTTGCACCAGGGTGAAGACCCCGCGGCCTTGCGGGATGCCTGGGAGCGCCGAGGGTGGAACCGCGCCAGCGGTGGCGATCTCCGCCGTGGTCAGGCCGGTGTTGGGCTGATCCTGGCTGGCGCTGGGCTGGAAGCCCGCGACGCACAGATCGACCTGACCCCGCCAGCGGGTCGAGAAGTTCGAGGCCGTCTGGGTGGCGATGAGGTAGCGCATCCCGAAGGCGCCCGAGGCCGAGAGCTCGCTGTTGAGCCAGCGCTCGAGCTCCTTGGGGCTGGTGGCGTCCTGCAGGAGCAGGAGCTCGCTGACGTAAACGACCAGCAGGGGCAGATCGCGTCCCTGGTAGCCCTCCCAGGCGCTGACACCGGCCTCACGGAGGATGATGGCTCGGCGCTCACGCTCGTGGGTCAGGGCCTCCATCGCCGGGGCAAGCTCACCCCGGTCGATCGCCAGGCACCAGGTGTGGGCCTTGTCCTTCCAGCCCGCCCAATCCAGGCCGCCCTTGCCATCAATGATGGCCACTTGCAGACGCTCGGAAGGATTCAGCAGGGCCAGCGTGAGCAGCCAGGTGAGCGCAGCAGTGTCCTTCCCGGCCCGTGACTTGGCCGTGAGTAGGAGATGGTAGACGTCATCGACCAGGTGGGCGACGACCAGCACCGCCGTGCCATCCGTATTGCGCTGCCAGCCCAGGGGCAGGGTGAAGCGCCGCTGGGCATAGCGCTGCCCCACATAGGCCAGGGTCAGGCCCAGGTCAGCCGGCGGATAGGCCAGG
>JAAXUL010001408.1 GCA_013336035.1 Chloroflexales bacterium | reverse complement strand
TGTGCTCTTCCGATCTGCATTCGCCAGGCCTCGCCGCAGCTCTCGCCCTCGCCCTCGGCGCGGTCGTCGGCGGCGCCGCCGCCTTCGGCCCCCTGTACGCCCTCGCCGGCCTGCTCGCCCTCCTCGCCGGCCTCGCGCTCCTCGCCTCTACCGAGGCTGGCCTGCTCGCCGTCTTCGCCATCATCACTCTGCTGCCTTTCGGCACCCTGCCCTTTAAGGCGGTCATCACCCCCAACTTCCTCACCCTGGCCCTCGTGGCCCTCGGCGGCGTCTGGGTGCTGCGCCTGCTCGCCCGCCCCGATGCCTACGAGCTGCGTGTCTCGGCCCTGTCTCTGCCGATCCTCGGCTTCCTCGGCCTGACGCTCTTCTCGCTAATCCTTGGCGCCGGCGGCCTGCCGGATGCCAGCACGCTGCACAACTATACAAAGTTCGTCCTGGGCGTGCTGCTCTACTTCAGCGTCGTCAACTGTGTGCGCACCCGCGCCCAGGCCCGCCTCGTGCTGCGCGGCCTCATCCTGGGCGGCGGCCTCGCCGCTCTGGTGGCCCTGGCCCTCTGGGTGATGGACGACCAGCTGGCCCTGCGCCTGCTCGTCAGCCTCGGCCGTATCGGCTACCCCACCGACGGGCGCGTGCTGCGCTATGTCGAGGACGATACCAGCGGCCTCGAGCGGGCCATTGGCCTCGCGGTCGACCCGAACAGCTTCGGCGGTATGCTCGCCCTGGTGGTCGCCCTGGCCGCCGCCCAGCTCGTCGCCCGCGGGCCCCTCTTGCGTCGCTGGCTACTAGGCTGTATCGTAACAGTGATGACACTGGCCTTGCTTCTGACTTTCTCACGGGCGGCTCTCTTCGGCCTGGTGATCGCGGCGGCCTATCTGGCCACTGTCCGCTACCGCCGCCTGTGGTGGGTGATGATCGGCGCCGCTCTGTTGGGCGCCGTGCTGCTGGTGGGCCTCGGCTTCGCCGAGCAGTTCGCGGACCGCGTGCTCAGCGGGGTGCAGTTCGAGGACCAGGCCCAGCAGATGCGCCTGGCCGAGTTCCAGAACGCGCTCGCGATCATCCAGCGCTACCCGGCCTTCGGCATTGGCTTCGGCCAGGCCCCCGACCTTGATCTCACGGCCGGCGTGAGCAGTATCTACCTGGCCCTCGGCCAGCGGGTCGGCCTCGTGGGTCTGGCGGCCTTTCTGGGCACCGTGGCCGCCTGGTTCGCCCAGACCATCGGCGCCCTTGGCGCCCTCGACGAAGAGCGGGCCAGCTGGGTGCTCGGCTGCCAGGCGGGCATCGTCGCCGCGCTGGCCGTGGGCCTGGCCGACCACTACTTTTTCAACATAGAGTTCAGCCATATGGTCGCTCTCTTCTGGGGCACTATGGGCCTGGGGGCGGCGATTATTGGGCTACCGCCCGAAGATGCGGAGGCAGGCGCAACGAGCGCAACCCTTGGATACAGGAACGGCTAACTTGGGGCCGCAGGCAACCGTCGATCCGCGCTGGGTCGGCCTCGGCTTCGCTGTCTTTGCGCTGGCCCTGCTGGTCTACGCCCTCGCCGTCGCCGCCCCCTGGCCTGCCGTCGCCGCTCTGCTGGCCTTTATGGCCGCCTCGGTCGCCCTTGGCCTGCTCAGCGCGGCGCCGGGGCGCCCGCGCCGCCTGATCGCCCTGGCTCTGCTTGTCGCCTGCGTCGCCCTGGCTTTCGTCGCCGTGGCCGCCAGCGGCTGGGCCGCCTCGCCCCTCTGGCCCGCCCTGATCCCGCCCATCCTGGCCGCGCTGCTGCTGCTGCCCGGGCCGCCCGGCCCGGGCATCGCCGCCGCTATCTGGCTGGGCTACGGGGCCCTGGTCCTTGTCGCCCCGCCCGAGCAGCGCGCCGCTGCCGGGGCCGCCTGGCTTCTGCGCGGCGCCGAGGTCGGCCTCGTCGCGCTGCTGCTCGAGCGCACCGTTGCCGGCCAGCGCGCCCTGCGCCAGCGCGCCCACGCCCGCGAGGCCGCGCTCCACAGCTTCCTCACGGCCTCGAACCGCCTGCGTATCTCGACCAGCGTCCAGCGCTCGCTCGAGGAGGTCGCGGGCGCCGTGCAGAGCGCCGGCGACTTTGACTGTGTCACGCTCAGCACGGTGGACTGGAGCCAGGGCCGCGCGCGGGTCGCCGTCG
>JAAXUL010001407.1 GCA_013336035.1 Chloroflexales bacterium | reverse complement strand
AGACTGGTTTACAGACTCATGGCACTACAGAGGCTTCGACCTTGATGCCAGCCGTCAGCACAAGTGTACCATTTTCATGCGGTGTTGTGCGCGAATCGCATGGACGGCTGGTATGTCAAAGCGGAGCGTCTGCCGCTCGCCCACGAGCGACAGGCGCACGCTCTGACTTTCCCAGTCCAGCTTGTAGGTATGCGTGTTGTAGCGCGGCGGGCAGGCTGCGGACTGGGGCATACTGACCTTGCGCGCCTGCTCTCGCAGCGCAAAGGCACTCTTGATCGCCTCTGCGGCTTTGGCCCGCGCCGTATTGACCAGGTTGCTGTTGAGCTCAGGCAGGCTGGAGCGAACCGGGTAGTAGGCCAGATAGTGCAGCTTGGTCGCATTCGAGACCCCAGCGTCCCAGCCGAGGCGCACAAACTGATTGAAGGCTGCCGTGAACAGCCGGCTCGTTTCCCTCAGTGCCAGTGCTTGCGCGGGCGATGGGGTCAGTTTCAGGCGAATAGTTCGCTGCATAGGTG
The DNA here is from genome assembly GCA_013336035.1 of Chloroflexales bacterium. Taxonomy (GTDB): domain Bacteria; phylum Chloroflexota; class Chloroflexia; order Chloroflexales; family Chloroflexaceae; genus CAIWXH01. The sequence continues at coordinate 1,622 of JAAXUL010001407.1, read as the reverse complement.
TAGTGTAACTTGCAGACGGCTATCTTATAATTTCATACCTGCTCGCGGCGCCCAGCAGGATGGTGCGAGTCCTCCTGGCGCCGCGCCCGCGTTTCCTCTGCGGGGGCTAAAGCCCCACAGCTACCACGCGGGTTCGGATGGTGTGTTGGTCAGGCTAAGCGGTCGGGTCGCCGAGCACGGTGTCGTTGGGGTTGGCGGCCAGGGAGAGCGTGAACCACTCACCGGCGGCCTCGCGCTTGAGCTCGTCGGCCGGGAAGCCGGCCTCGTAGCGGTCGCTGTCGCGGAGCGGCCACTTCACGCCGAGGACGGCCACCGCCAGGTCGTCGACCAGGCTGTTCAGTTCAAAGTCGCCAAGGTTCGCCATGTCCGGCTCGCCGTTGGTCATAAGCTCCTGGCCGGCGCGTATGCCGGCGCGGTAGATAGCCTCGAAGAGCTTGGTGGGAAGGCCGGCGTATTGGGGATCGCTAAGTGCCACGGTCGTGCTCGCTTTCGCGTGGGTGCGGGGGGGGCCTCTGCCTTTTTGGCCCACTTGTATTGTAGCACGAAAACCTATTCCTGTCAAGCTCGTATATAGCGTCCTGATGCGGTAAAACGCCCCTCGTCAGCTCGACAAGGGGCGTTTTACCCTTGACACTACTTCGCCTGGACGAGCCGCTCCACGGTCTCCGCGACGATGCGCTGGAGCTCGCCGAGGTAGCCGCCGGAGGCCTGGCGCAGGTAGTAGAAGAGCGCGTCGGGGAACTTGGCCCACAGCCGATCGTCGACCTGGCCTTCGGTCAGGCCCGCCGCGCGGGCCGCGAGCTGCGTTAGCTTGGTGCTGAGATCCGCCACGGTCTTCTTGAGCGCGGCGACCTGGTCGCGCGCCGTCTGATCAACCGGCAAGAACTGCCCCGGCGCGGGCGTCGTGACGATGCTGACCGGCGCCACCACCGTCTGACCGTTGGTCGGCCAGCCGGGGGTGACGTAGCCCGGCACCCTGCTTCGGGTCCAGCTGTGGCCGTCGTTGCTCGGGAAGGAGTAGTAGAGCCCATCCGGGCGCTCCTGCACACCCACGCGGCCCTCCGTGAAGGATGGCAGCTCAACCCAGGCCCAGCGGCCATCGGGCCAGTACCGCACGCAGTACGTCCCGAACTTGTAGCCAGCGCCGCGCTCGCCACAGTAGATGACGAACGCCGTCCTGTCGGCGCTCTCGAAGATCTCCAGGTCGGAGCCGCCGTAGAACACGGCCCCGCTTGGGGCATTCGTGGCACCGAGCACCCCTTCAACTTGGACGGGTTCGACGGTGGTGAGGGCGAGCTGCTCTGAGAGGGGGACGATGCGGGCGCCGTCGGGCAGGGCTAGATCCCAGGTTGTCATGGTGCCTCCGTAGTTGGCCAGGCACCGCCGCTTGAGCATGAAAAAACGCGCAAGACCGTTGGGCCTGGCGCGTCTTTTCGCTGCTGCACAGCTATCATAACATAACTGTACAGATCTAGGAGTGTGGCCTACCTTGGGCTAACGAGCGAGAATGCGCGCTACCGCGCGCCAGAGCCCTTTCCAATGCGCTTTTCAGCATCAGGAAGGGTTCTGGCGTATTTCGGCACCGCGTATCGCTTGATAGCCCTGGAACTTCTACTTCCGCA
>JAAXUL010000574.1 GCA_013336035.1 Chloroflexales bacterium | reverse complement strand
GGCACCCTCGCTCCGTCAGGCTTTTTTGTCCCCCGCCCGCTTGCCCATGCCCCCCTGCCTCAGGGCGTCGCCTGCTCCAGAGTCCACAAATAATCACCTGGGGTGCAGGGTCATTTTCTTGCCATATTCGCCCGGGGTCGCTACAATTCCTGCACCATAATTCCAGCACTCGACACCCGGATGCGGAGCTGCCCTATGCTCAAGCGACTCTTGATCAGCATCACCCTCGGCGTGATCGTCGGCACCCTGGGCCTGGTGCTCGTGCCCTACACGGGTCGCCTGGCCGAGCCCTTCCTCTGCACCGGCACGCTCGAGCCTGAGACGCGCTTCACCGGACTGCGCTTTCGCTGTATCGAGGCCGCCGACGGGCGTCTCAGCCCCGTGCCTGCCGCCGGCGTCTTCCTCTACAGCGTGCCGCTGCTGTCCTTGATGCTGATGCTGTTGATCTACGCCGCCCTCACCGAGGCCGAGCGCCGCGCCCGCAGCGCGCGCGTCATCATTAGCGCCGACCTGGCCGTGGCTGTCGCGGCCCGGGCCGAGATCCTGCGCGTCGACCGTGGGCGCGCGTTTCGCCAGCAGGCCTTCGCGCGGGCGGCCAGGCTGACCCTTGTCCTGTGGGTCCACCCGCCCTCGGGGCGCCCCTACGAGGCGAAGGTGTGCTGGCTAGTCGAGGGCGAGAGCCTGGCCCGGCTCACGGTCGGCGCAGTGGTGCCCGTCCGCATCAACCCGCGCCGCCCCGAGCACGTCTACCCCGACCAGCCCTGGGCCCACTACGCCTGGTGGCAGTGACGGCCCCGCAGGGAAAGCCCGATCTCCCCAGACCTCTTCCCGCAGTGCTACAATAAGGCCATTCCTCCCCCTGCTTGCCTGCGGAGCGATCGATGAGTACCTCACCAGCCTTTGGCCTCTGGCCCAGCCCGCTGACGCCGCGACAGATGGCGGTGTCGCTGCGCCTCGACGATGTGCAGTGGGATAGCGATGGGCGCCGCCTGGTCTGGCTCGAGTCGCGCGACGGGCGCGGCGCGCTCTGGTGCGCCGATGTCGTCTCCGGCGAGGCCCCGCGCGAGCTGACACCCGGCGAGCTGTCGGTGCGCGGCCGAGTCGGCTACGGCGGCGGCGAGTTCACCGTCGGCGCCGGCACGCTCGTCTTCGCCGAGGCCGCCTCGGGCCGGCTCTTCCGCCAGAGCCTCGACGGCGGGCCGCCCCAGCCGATCACGCCCGCCTTCGGCGCCGCCGCGGCCCCCGCCCTCTCGCCCGACGCCCGCCACCTGCTCTATGTCCATTCGTACGAGGGCGTGGACTGTATCGCCGTGGCCGACAGCGAGGGCCGCCAGTGGCCGCAGCGCCTCGCCACGGGCCACGACTTCTATATGTGGCCCTGCTGGCACCCCGCCGGCGACCGGATCGCCTATGTGGCCTGGGACCACCCGGCGATGCCATGGGACAGCGCGACGCTCTACCTGGCCGACCTCGACTCTGCCGGCCCGCTGCCGACCCTGAAGGCCACGCGGGCTATCGCGGGCGGCCCCGCCAACAGCATCTTCCAGCCGGCGTTCGCGCCCGATGGCCGCCACCTGGCCTACGTCTCCGACCTTGACGGGTGGTGGCACGTCTATGTGTATGACCTGACGACGGGCGAGCACCGCCGGCTGACCGAGGGCGCCGCCGAGCACGCCCAGCCGGCCTGGGCCCAGGGCATGCGCACGCTGTCCTGGGGGCGCGACGGCAAGCGGCTCTACTATCTGCGCAACGAGGGCGGCTTGCGGCGCATCTGCGTCCAGCCGGTCGATGGCGGCCCCGCCCAGTCGCTCAGCGACGGCGAGGGCTACACGTGGTTCGCGCAGCCCTCGGCCTCGTTCACGGCCGACGCGCTGGCCGGCATCGCCTCGGCGCCCGGCATCCCGCAGCGCGTGATGCTCGCCGACGGAGTGCGCGCCCGCGTGATCAGGCGCAGCTCGAGCGAGCTGGTGCCCGAGGCGCGCCAGGCGAGCGCGCTGCCGGTGACATGGACGGCGGGGGCCGGCCCGGTCTACGGGGTGCTCTACCTGCCGCCAGGCTATGTGCCGGGCGGGGTCGGGGTCAGGCCGCCGGGGGTGGTGCGTGTCCACAGCGGCCCCACCGACCAGGCGGTGGCCTCGTATAGCCCCGAGGTGCAGTTCCTGGCCACGCGGGGCTACGTCGTGCTCGAGGTGAACTACCGGGGCAGCACGGGCTACGGGCGAGCCTACACCCAGGCCCTGCGCGGCGAGTGGGGCGCCTACGATGTGGCCGATGCGATCGGCGCGGCGCGCTACATGTCGACGGCGGGCGTCGCCGACCCGGGGCGCATCGTGATCATGGGGGGGAGCGCGGGCGGCTACACGGTGCTGGCGGCCCTCTGTCAGGCGCCCGAGCTCTTTCGGGCGGGCATCTGCCGCTACGGGGTCGCTAATCTCTTCAGCATGGCCGCCGACACTCACAAGTTCGAGGCCCACTACCTCGATGGGCTGGTGGGCCCCCTGCCCGAGATGGCGGCCCGCTACCGCGAGCGCTCGCCGCTCTTTAATGTGGACAAGATTAGCGCGCCGCTGCTGATCTTCCAGGGCGCTGAGGATAAGGTTGTGCCGCCCGAGCAGGCCGAGACGATCGTGGCTGCCCTGCGGCGCCGCGGTGTGCCCCACGCCTACCACCTCTTCCCCGGCGAGGGCCACGGCTGGCGCCGCGCCGAGACGGTCGAAGCGTACTATACGGCGATCGAGGCCTTCCTGCGCCAGTATGTGATCTTCGCCTAGGGCGGCAGCCCTGGACCCCGAAGGCGGTAGCTCTGCCAGCCCGCCTTGCCCCGGGGCCATGCCGCCGCCGGCCCCTCACGGGACAAAAGGGGTGGCAAGGGCTTGCCCTCGCTCTGCTCGGGGTGACCCGCCTTGCGGCATATGCGGCGCGCTCACGCGCCGTAGAGCCTCCGCGTCCCTGGACGCAGCAGCCAGGCCAGGCCCAGGGCCGGCAGGACGAGGGGCACGTAGCCGTAGCCGGCGCCGAAGCCGGACCAGACTGTCGCGTCGGCGAGGGCGCCCGGGCTCAGGGTCGTCAGGGCGCCCACCAGCAGCACGCCGCACAGCTCGAAGGCGCAGATGGTCGTCGCCAGGCGCCAGGCCCCCGGCGAGCGCCTGGCGATCCCCGCGCATGCCAGCAGGTAGAGCAGGGCGGCCACAGCCGACAGGCCGTAGGCCAGCGGGGCGCGCTGCCACTTTGTGGCGATCTGGAAGGCGGCCCGGACCCCGGCGGAGAGGGCGAACAGTCCGTAGAGGACGATTAGCAGGCGCCCCGCCTCGTCGAGGGGGCTCTGCCCGGCAGTGGGTGTGCTCATCGCCCGCTATCATAGCGCATCGCTGGCCTTCTTGACAAATGACCCGTGGTCATTTATAATTGACCCGTGGTCACTTAATAGAAGGATAGGTGAGCGTGAGCACCAAAGACCATACGCTGCTGCGGGGCAAGACCGCGCTGGTGACCGGGGCATCGAGCGGGCTCGGGGTCGATTTCGCGCGCGACCTGGCGTCCAGGGGCTGTAACCTGATCCTGGTGGCCCGGCGCGAGGATCTGCTGCGCCAGCACGCCGACGAGATCGCGGCCCGCTACGCTGTGAAGGTGGAGGTTGTGGCCATGGACCTGGCCGCGAAGGACGCCCCCCAGCGGCTCTATGACCAGCTGAAGGCCGCCGGCAGGGCGGTCGATGTGCTGGTCAACAACGCGGGCTACGGCCTCTACGGCTCGTTCACCCAGCTGGAGTGGGAGCGCGAGCGCGCTATGCTCGAGATCGATATCGTTACCCTGGTCCATATGACCAAGCTCTTCGTGCGCGACATGGTCGCCCGCAACTTCGGCTATGTGCTCCAGGTCGCCTCGATCGGCGCCTACCAGCCCTCGCCGCTCTACGCTAGCTACGGGGCCGCCAAGGCCTTCGTGCTGAGCTTCGGCGAGGCCCTGAGCTACGAGCTACGCCGCACCAATGTGCGCTGCACCGTGATCTCGCCCGGGGTCACCGCCACCGAGTTTCTCAAGGTCGCGGGCCAGCAGGCCACGCTCTACCAGCGTATGCTGATGATGGACAGCCCGACGGTGGCCCGGATCGGCATCGAGGCTATGCTCAAGGGTAAGCCCAGTGTGGTGCCGGGCTTTTTGAACTCCGTTGGCGCCTTCCTGCCGCGCCTGCTGCCCCGCCGCGCCCAGGCCGCCCTCGCCGAGGCGACGATGCGCTAGATATAAACATCAGGGAGGGTCTAACCCTCCCTGATCTGCTCTCGCCCCAGCGTGCGCTTAGCTGACATTCACCGTGATCTTGCGCGGCTTGACCTCCTCGGCCTTGGGGATGTTGAGGTGCAGGACGCCGCTCTCGAGCTTGGCCTCGATAGCGTCGCCGCGCACGGTCACGGGCAGGCTGATGCTGCGGCTAAAGCTGCCGTAGCGACGCTCGACGCGGTGGTAGTTGCGCTCCTTGCTCTCCTCGCTCTGCCGCACCTCGCCGCTAATGGTCAGCACGCCATTCTCAAAGGTGATGCTCAGATCCTCGGCCTTCAGGCCCGGCACCGCGGCCTCGATAAGATAGGCCTCGGCGGTCTCGCTCAGGTCAAGGGCCGGGGCGAAGCTGCCTACGTTGTGGCCCGGGGCGTTCGGCACAAAGCTCTCCTCGAACAGCCGATTCATCGCCTCGCGCAGCGTCATCGCCTCCTGGACCGGGTCCCAGCGCATCAAGGTTGCCATCGCTCTACCTCCTTATGTGTCGCCAGCGGGTTTTGCGTTACCTCTTGCCCTTATTGGGTCTGATGACACTGTACCGCAGGAGTGTTAGATCGATGTCCAAGGGATGTTAGAGCGTCGTTAGTATGTTACGGCCCCGCCGGGAACTGCGCCGCGCCGCTGATCTCGGCGCCTGGGGTGAGGGTGATGCCGCTGTCCTGGAGGACGTTGCCGTAGCTGTCGGTGACGCGCAGGGTGTAGGGCCCGAGGCCCATGTTCGCCCCGATGAAGTAGTTCCAGTCCTGGCGCCCTAGCTCGACCCACTGGCCACCGGTGAGGTGCTCGAGCTTGACGATCGGGTTGCGGTGGTGTCGTACCTGGATGGCCGTCCACCACTGGTTGGCGTCGCGGTTGATGAAGTACGAGATGGGTCGCCCCAGGTCGGGGCTGATCACGCGCCAGCTGATCTCTACGCGGCCAGCCTCCATGGGCGCGATCCGCGCGAAGGCCTGGGGGCTCAGGTCGAGGTGGCCCGCCATGCAGCCCGCGTCGGGGCACTTGTCGACGATGCGGACCTGGATGGTGCCGTTGGGCCCGTAGACCTCGACGTAGGCGCCGCAGTAGTCCGCGGTCCCGTAGTCAACGTGGCTGATCGCGGCCACCATCAGGTCGTCGGGCGAGGGTCCGAACATACAGCTGCCGTCGCCGTTGGCCTCCCAGTAGTAGGTGGCCTGGCCTGTGTGCAGCTCGGCCTGGCGCGACTGGGTCGGGCCGGTGGTCGCCACGGCGGGCAGGAAGGTCCGGCGCTGGGCCTGACCGAGCGCGGTTGCGGCGGCCGCGAGGGCGGCCGCGAGGGTCAGGGCGGCGACGAGCAGGCGGA
>JAAXUL010000573.1 GCA_013336035.1 Chloroflexales bacterium | reverse complement strand
GTCGGGCGCGCTGCCGGAAGAGCCACTGATCCACCTGCGCCATGATCTGGTCAGCTACTCGTCCACACCCGGCAACATCGGGTACCTGCTCGGCCTAGAGCGCGAGCTGGCCGAGGCGCTAGTCCACGCCGAGCGGCTTGTGAAAAGTGAGGAGAGCGGCGATCTCGCGGGCGCCAGGAGCCACGCCGAGCACATCGTCAATATCATCGAGGGGCAGTTTGGCCCCGACTTCGGCGATCTTGACCATGATGGAAGGGTTCAGAACCCGGGCGATGGGTACGGCGTCCTCCAGAATGGCGACCAAGAGGGCTATCTCGACGGCGGGCTGCACCATGTGCTGCTCGCTGCGGCGTCCCCCTCGGCCCCCGAGGCGATCAGCCGTGGCGCCGACGCTATCAGGCAGCTCGGCACAGCGCTCCAGGAGCAAGTGACCGAGATCCGCGACCGGGCGCTGAAGGTTGCCGCGGCGCAGGATGTCGCCGCGGCGCGCGAGGACGCTACGGCCCTGCTGTCGCTTACGCGCGCGATCAACGAGGGTGAGGGGGGCGCCAAGGCGATCTACGCCCAGGTGCAGGGCATGGCGAGCGTGGCGCTCGCGCCCGTGCCCGTCGGGACAAGCATCGACGCCCCGCCGCCCGTCCGCATTGCCGCCGAGGCGCAGCCACAGGTGCTGATCGACATCGGCGATGACACCTATGCCCCCAACAAAGAGACAGTAGTCGCGGGCACCACGATTGTGTGGAAGAACACGGGCGCGAGCGCCCACACCGTCACCGCCGAAGACGGCTCGTTCAACAGCAAGGCGCTCGCGCCCGGCGACACCTTCGCGTACACCTTCACCAAGGCCGAAGCGTTTCCGTACTATTGCACGATCCACGGGGGGCCCCACGGCGAGGGTATGGCGGGCGCGGTGGAGGTGAGCGGCCGGCCGCAGACGCAAGGCGCGCAGCCCTAGCGCCCGCGCCTACGGTCACCAGAAGGCCGCCGCGGGGCCGCCGGCATGCTATAATGGAGCATCGATGGAGCATCGATGGAGCATGGTCTATTGCGAGGCCATTCATGCAGAACTACTGGCACGACCTAGAGCCGGGGCCAAACGTCCCAGACACGATCCATACGGTGGTCGAGATTCCGAAGGGGTCACGCAACAAGTACGAGTTTGACAAGCGCATTGGCGCCTTCAAGCTTGATCGGGTGCTCTACTCGGCGGTGCAGTACCCTGGCGATTATGGCTTTATGCCCCAGACCTACTACGACGACGGCGACCCCCTCGACGTGCTGGTGATGACCAACCTGCCCACCTTCACCGGCTGCATCGTCGAGGCCCGCCCCGTGGGTGTCTTCAAGATGCTCGACAAGGGCGAGCACGACGACAAGATCCTGGCCGTGCTGCACTACGACCCTTTCTTCTCGAGCTTTCAGGACTACACCGACCTGCCCCCCCACTACCTGAAGGAGGTCGAGCACTTCTTCACTGTCTACAAAGACCTGGAGGGAACCCGGGTCGAGCCTGTGGGCTGGGAGCACGTGGATGTCGCGCGGCAGCGCATCCTCTATGCGGTCAACGCTTACTGGGATATGCGCGCCGGCCGCTCGCTCAAGCGCGCCTGACGGGGTTCAATGTCGGCACGATCCAACCGATCCACCGCCCATCGCACCGCCTACTCGGCTGGCGGCGTGATCTTTCGGGTCGTCGAGCGACAGGTCGAGGTCGCCCTGATCGCCACGGATCGGGGCGGCCGCTGGGGCCTGCCCAAGGGCCACGTCAACCGGGGCGAGACGGCTGAGGCCGCCGCCCTGCGCGAGGTCGCCGAGGAGACTGGCCTCGAGGGCGCGATCGTGCGCCACCTCGCCACGATCGAGTACTGGTTCCGCGCTGGCTCCTCCCGCGTCCACAAGTACGTCGACCTCTTTCTTATGCGCTACCAGCGCGGCGATGTCCGCCCCCAGGAGGCCGAGGTCGACGATGCGCGCTGGTTCCCCCTCGCCGAGGCCCTCCAGCGCGTCTCCTTCGAGCGCGAGCGCGATGTCCTTGTTCAGGTCCAGTCGCTGCTTGATCAGGGGGTTGATCTGTAAGAGGCGGCATTATTAATCTGGGATGGTTGATATGCCCGATTACCTGATCGAAGTCTCTATCGAGGAGGGCCTGGAGCAGCAGGTGGCCGCCGCCGGCCTCGACCTGGCGCTGGCCGAGCGCGCCGTCGCCGAGGTGCTGCGCGCCGAGGGTGCCGTCGGCCCGCTTGAGGTCGGCGTGATGATCGCCGACGACGACCGCCTGCACGCCCTCAACCGCGACTACCGCGCCGTCGACGCGCCCACCGACGTGCTCTCCTTCGCCGACGACGGCGCCGTCTCGCCCTTCGTCAGCCAGCCCGGCGCCCCCCACTACCTCGGCGACATCGCCATCTCGTACCAGCGCGTCCTCGCCCAGGCCGCCGAGTACGGCCACAGCCCCGCCCGCGAGCTGGCCTACCTCGCCGCCCACGGCACGCTCCACCTGCTCGGCTATGACCACGAGCGCGGCCCCGCCGATGAGGACGCTATGCGCACCCGCGAGGAGGCCGCCATGCAGGCCCTCGGCCTCACAAGGGGCCTCTGATACGCCGCGGCCACGACCATGCCTCGCGCCAGCCTGGCCCCCGCGATCCGGCTAAGGGCGCTGCGCGCCAGCCCCCGACCCCCACGGCCGGCTCTCAGGCCGGCCTCGGCGACGGCCCCGGTTGATCGGCAGCCGCTGGCCGCAGACCGTAGACAAGTCTGGTCCTAGTGGATCGATACTTGCTGCGCGACCAAAGGTTCGCGCCGAAGCGGACTGCAGCATCACCAAAGGAGGCGAGGATGTGCATGTCGAGATCCTGTCCACCATCGATCTTCTGCATCATACCGCCATACATGCTCCGCGGCATCGTCGAGCACGGGAGCGCGCAGCAGCGGACGGCCGCCATCGAGACTATCTTGGCCGACCAGACCTTGCGCCAGATGCGGACCGAGGCCGCCGCCCACCCCGTGCCCCCGGCGCCGGCCCTGGGGGGCGAGGCCGAGAAGCGCCGCTCGGTCTATAGCGCGAACAACCAGCAGACGCTCCCCGGCGTACTGGCCCGCGAGGAGGGCAGCGAGCCGGTGAGCGACGTCAGCGTCAACGAGGCCTACGACGGGCTCGGCGCGACCTACGATCTCTTCTGGGATCAGTTCAGCCGCAACTCGATCGACGACGAGGGCCAGCCGCTCAGCGCCACCGTCCACTTCGGGCGCGGCTACAATAACGCCTTCTGGAACGGCGAGCAGATGGTCTTCGGCGACGGCGACGGCAAGATCTTCAACCGCTTCACCATCGCCATCGATGTGATCGGCCACGAGCTGGCCCACGGCGTCACCCAGGACGAGGTCGGGCTGCGCTACTCGCTCCAGCCGGGCGCGCTCAACGAGTCGCTGTCCGATGTCTTCGGGTCGCTGGTCAAGCAGTACCATCTCGGGCAGACCGCCGAGCAGGCCGACTGGCTGATCGGCGCCGGGCTGTTTACCGATCAGGTGCAGGGCGCGGCCCTGCGCTCGATGAAGGCGCCCGGCACCGCCTACGATGACCCCGTGCTTGGCAAGGACCCCCAGCCCGCGCACATGGACAACTTTGTCCGGACCTTCGAGGATAATGGCGGCGTCCATATCAACTCTGGCATCCCCAACCGCGCGTTCTACCTGGCCGCGGTCGCTCTGGGCGGTAACGCCTGGGAGAAGGCCGGGCACATCTGGTACGAGACCCTGCGCGACTCGCAACTGCGCGCCAACACGGGCTTTCTGCGCTTCGCCGGACTTACAGTCCGTAACGCCAGGCGCCTGTTTGGGCAGGGCAGCGACGAGCAGCGGGCGGTCGCCTCGGCATGGGCCCAGGTCGGCCTGCGGGTAGCGCTATAGTATATATTCCCCAGGAGTCGTATGATGCGAATTATCTACCAGCGCGATGGTGGTGTCGCATACATGCCGGGCCTGAGCCGACCGCTGCGCATCGATACTCGCGATCTGCCGGCCGCGCAGGCCGCGCGCCTGGAGCAGCTGGTCACTGAGGCCGGGCTTTTCTCGCGCGAGTCCGCGGCCGCGCCCCCCCCCGGCGCGGCCGATATCTACACATACACGCTGCGAGTCGAGGTCGACAAGCGCCGCACGACGCTGCACCTGTACGACCCGATCGCGGCGCCCGAGCTGCAGGCTCTGGTCGACTATCTCGAGGATCTGAGGGCCTTGGCATAGCCGCCGCGCCGGGCAGGGGCCACGACACCCCATCGTAGAAGAGGAACGATCCATTCACGCACTCTGGCTAAAGTGTACCTGGGTTGGCATGCGCCGGCCCAGGTACATCCTTTTCCAGACGATGGGGGGTCGTTTCAATGCAGCACGTCCAGCCACACCGCAATCCACTTCGCACCTTTCCACTGGCCCTCGCCTCACTGGCCGCCTTCGTGGCCCTGATCGCCCAGATGATTACCGCCCAGGTTGGCGCCGCCGGGACGCCACCGGCCCTCGGAGTGAGCGGCACCGCCCAGTACACCTCCGGCGGGCTGCCGGTGGCGATCGCGCCGGGCCTGACGATCACCGATGACGACAACGAGCAGATCCCCGGCGCGCTGATCTCGCTCGGCGCCGGCTTCAACGCCGCCACCGACCGGCTGGGCGTGGCGGGCCAGGGCACCGCCCTCAGCGGCACCCTCGATGGCCTGAGCTGGTCGTTTAACTCCGCCCAGGGCGTGCTCACCTTCAGCACCCCCGCCACCTCCTCGGCCTATCAGGCCGCCCTGCGGCAGGTCACCTTCTACGGCACAGGCGCGCCCGCCGTGGGCCAGCGCCAGATCAACCTCCGCCTGGGCACGACCGTCCCAAGCCCCGAGAACGGCCACTTCTACGAGATCGTCAGCATCGCTGATACGATCGACTGGCCCAGCGCCCGCACGGCGGCCGCAGGGCGACGCTACTTCGGCCTGCAGGGCTACCTGGCCACCATCACCTCGCAGGCCGAGGCCGACTTCATCGGCACGATCACGGCTGACACCTGGATCGGCGCCACCGACCAGGACGTGGACAAGGTCTGGCGCTGGGCCACCGGGCCCGAGGGCCTGGAGGACGGCGGCAAGGGCCGGATCTTCTTCCGCCAGGAGGGCTGGCAGAGCGACGCAGGCCCGCAGCTGTGCGGCGTCGGCACCTCCATTGGAAACCAGCCGGCGGACGCCTTCTCGAATTGGGATATGGCGCAGCCGAACGACGACCCGGGCGGCTGTGCCGGAAATGAGAACTTCGCCCTCGTAGGCGCGACCCAGGTCTGGCGAGACGCCACGACCGACCCCGTGAGCAGCTATGTCGTCGAGTACGGCGGCCTCCCCACCGACCCGGCCCTGGCTATCACCGGCAGCGCGACCGTCGATGTGCGCACCAGCGGCGCCGTGAGCCTGGGCAGCCTGCCGGCGATCACGGCGGCGAACCAGCAGGCCTACACGGTGAGCGGCACCTGCACCGGCACGGCCGATGTGGCGGTGAGCGCGGGCGCGGTGAGCGCGACCGCGCCCTGCGCCGGGGGCCAGTTCAGCGCCAGTCTGAACCTGAGCGGCCTGCCCGAT
>JAAXUL010000572.1 GCA_013336035.1 Chloroflexales bacterium | reverse complement strand
CGTGCCGTCGCGCAGGGTGAACGCGACCGGCTGCTGCTTCGTCCGGCTGTACTGGCGCATCGCCTCGTTGTCCCAGGTCAGGCGGGCCAGGCCCGTGCCATCCCAGCCCATCCGGTAAAGCTCGGCCGGGTCGGTGAACGAGGTGTAGACGAAGACGATCTCGCGCGAGCGCCTGGTCGCCCTGACGCTGAAGTAGCTGCCGGCCCGGTCGGCGAGGTCGCGGAGCTCGCCCGAGCGCAGGTTGTAGTAGAAGGGCTGGCGGTCGAGCCGGTTCTGGCTCTCGATGATCACCTCGTCGGGCGAGACGAACTGGACGATCTGCCGGGCGGGCGTGGGGCTGGCGTGATCGATCTCGCTCTGCTCCAGGCGCCGGATCTCCTTCAGAGTGGCAGCGTCCCAGAAGCGCAGGTGTGAGCCGGAGCGGTACTGCGGCTGGTACTGAGGGTGGCGCCGCCCCTTGAGCTGGCCCGGCGTCTCCATGCGCGTCACCAGCGTGCGGTTGTCGGTGCTCCAGCTGGCGCCGACGAAGAGCGCGCCGTCGCCGTCGGCGGCACGCACGGTGCGCACCTGGCCACTGGCGAAGTCCAGCAGCACCAGCTGGTTGCCCTGAAGCCAGGGACTCTCGGCCGGGGGCAGGTTGCCGGTCGCGTCGCGGTAGCCTAGCTCCGACTGGAGCGCGCCGTCGAGGCCGCGCGAAGTGTCGCCATCCTCCACGACGATCACCACGGCGAGCTGGCTGCCGTCCTGGCTGAAGCTGGCCTCGGCCACGACCGAGCCCGGGCCGATCTGGGCGACCTCGCGGCGCTCGCCGGTGGCGGTGTCGAGGACCGAGAGCACCGAGCCGGCCTTGATGACGGCCTTGCCGCCGCCGAGCGGGTCGAAGAGCGCGGCAAATTCAGTCAGGGCGTGGGCGCGCGTACCGGCCGGCGCCTGGGGCATCAGGCCCAGGCGCCAGGCGCAGCAGTACGAGGCCACGACCGGCGCGGCGGGGTCGAGCGTGTCGGCGGGCTGCGCCACCAGGGCCGCGCCGGGGTTGGCCTGGTTTACCGGGGGCACCGAGGCCAGCAGCACCTTACGCCCATCTGACGAGGCGAACACGGGCACCTGGTTAGCGAGCCCGAGAGCACCTAGCTCGCGCCCCTGGCCGGTGCGGCGGTCGGAGCTGTACAGCGTGGGCAGGCCCGTGCTCTTACTGACGGCATACAAGGCCAGGGTGTCGTCGTCGAGCCAGAAGAAGTTGCTGAGCTGCCCGGCGGTGTCGATGGACGTGAAGGGCACGCTCGTGCCATCCTCGAGATTGAGGAAGCCCTTGCCACCCACCCTGATCGCCAGCACCGTCTTGTCGTCGGGGCTGACCGGCGAGAGCAGGACGTTCGCGCCGCTCGGCACGCCCTGGAGCCTGGCGATCTTCGCAACCTCGTCCGCCGGCAACAGGTCGGGGGGGAGCCCCTGCGTGCCGTCGACCAGGTAGATGTTATTGCCCTGGTCGATCACGACCGGGTTGCCGCCCTGGGCCAGCGCCGGCCCGCCTGTTGTGATAAGCAGAGCCACCATACATAGAATGAACAATGTGGATTGCAGTCGCATCGGGGGCTCCATAGACACATACGGAAGCAATCTGACCGACCAACTAGCCCAGCCGCCCTCTTCCGCGTGTGGGAGAGGGCGGCTGGGGGTACGAGCCTACTGTCCCATCAGGTAGGTACGGAACCAGCTGATCTGCTCCTGGGCGCCGTACAGCTCGTAGGGCGGGATCCGGCTGAAGCCGTGGGGAGCGTCCTGGAACTTGAGCAGCTTGGCCGGCACCTTGTTATTGATCACCTGGAGCATGAAGTTCTCCATCACGGTGACCGGTAGGAAGTCAGCCGTACCGTGGAAGGCCAACAGGGGGGTGCGGATGCGCCCGGCGTTGTAGGCCGGCGAGTCCTTCGCGTACTCCTCGGCGGCGGCCTGGGGCGGCAGGCCCTCAAGCACGGCCATATCCGTGGCCCAGCCGCGGTTCCACTCGGTGAACGAGTCGACGAGCGAGCACATCGCGTGGGCGGCATCGTACGTGGTCGGGTGGCGCGCAACGCTCTGGGTGGTGAAGTAGCCCCCGTACGAGCAGCCGGTGAGTCCGACCTTGCTCGCCCAGCCCTTTGCCCGCAGCTGGCCGACGATCTCGTTCATCGCGTCGATGTCGATCTGGCCGAAGTTCTTGTTGTCGGCCAGGGCATCGAAGCGCTCAGTGCCGATGCCCTCGCGCCCGTAGAGGGGCACCACCAGCAGGCCGAAGCCGAAGTTCGGCAGCAGCGCGAACGGCGACTCGATGTTGGCGACGAACTGGTTCGTCACCTTGCTCCGCGGCCCGCCCTCCTGCCAGACGATGATCGGCACGTTCTTGGGCGGGAAGGCCACATCGGCCGGCAGGATGAGCACGCCCGTATGGGTGCTGCCGTCGCGCAGGGTGAACGCGACCGGGTGCTGGGCGGTGCGGCTGAGCTGGCGCCCGGCCTCGGTCGTCCAGGTTAAGCGGGTGAAGGCCGTGCCGTCCCACTTCATGCGGTAGAAGTCGACCGGGTCAGTGTACGAGCTGAAGGGGAAGACAATCTCACGCGAGCGGTTGGTCGCCACCACGCCGAGGTCGCCGCCGAAGTTGCCGGGCCGGTCGGCGATCTTGCGCAGCTCGCCCGAGCGCAGGTTGTAGTACCAGGGGCTCCGGTCGAGGCGATAGTGGCTCTCGATGATCAGCTCGTCGGGCGAGACGAAGCTGGCGATCAGATCTCTGTCGGAGAGCTCGATCCGCTCCAGGCGGCGGATTTCTTTCAGGTCGGCGTCGAGCAGGCGCAGGTAGGCCCCGGCCCGCAGATCGGGGTAGTACTGCGGGTGGCTCCGGCCCTCGGCGCGCGCCGGCAGCTGCATCGTTACGGCCAGGGTCTGATTATCGGGGCTCCAGCTGACGCCGAAGAAGAGCGAGCCGTCCCCGTCGGCCGCCCGCAGGGTCTTGACCTCGCCGCTGGCGAAGTCCAGCGTGATGAGCTGGTTGCCCTGCAGCCAGGGGTTCTGGGCCGGGGGCAGGTTGCCGGTCACATCGCGGTAGCCCAACTCAGAGAAGAGCGAGCCGTCGAAGCCGCGGTCGCGGTCGGGGGCGAGGCTCTCGACGGTGATGGCGAACTTGCCGCCGTCCTGGCTGAAGCTCAACTGCGAGGGCGTCGAGCCGGCGGGGATCGTGCCCACCGGGCGGGTCTCGCCGGTCGCGATGTCGACGACGCTCAGGCTCGAGGCGATTGTGAAGACTTTTTGTGAGCTAGCGCCCGCGGGAATAGGATCGAACATGGCCGCGAACTCGGCCAGGGCGCGCGCCCGCGAGTCGGCAGGCGTGTTCTGGATGCCCAGGTGGTAGGGCAGCGTGGGCAGCTCGGGGGCGGCGCGAAAGCCGGGCGCGGGGGCGGTCAGGGCGGCCGTCGTCACCGGCGCCGAGGCGAAGAGCACCTTGCGCCCGTTCGCCGAGGTGAAGACCGGGTAGCCGATCCCGCTGGGCAGCGCCGAGACCACCCGGGCCTCGCTGCTGCGGCGATCGATCCCGAGCAGCGCCGGCTTGAGCTCGGGCACCGTGATCCCGTAGTAGCCGAGGGTCTCATTGTCGATCCAGAAGGGGTTCGAGAGCGGCGCAAACGTGGGTGGCAGCTTGAATGGCACGCTGCTCCCATCGCTCAGGCTCAAGAATCCGCCGCCGGCCGCCGTTCCCACCGCCACGCTCTGGTCGTCGGGGCTGACCGGACTCTGGATGATGTAGTTTGTGCCAGGGGGCAGACGCTGGAGCGCAGCGATCTTCGCCACCTCTGCGGCAGGCAGCAGGTTCGGGATGGCCGTCTTTGTGCCGTCCACCAGATAGATGTTGTTGCCCTGGTGGGTCACGGCCGGGTTGGGCCCCTGGGCGGCAGCCGGCAGGGTGCCTACCAGAAGAGTCAGGGCGAGCACAATGCCGGCGATGCGTGCCATCAACATACAGTACGCCTTCCTGATAAACCAGGCTTCAATGCAGCAACAACCGCCAGCCACAACGGCGGCACATACAAAAAGTCCCTACGGCTGGGTCAGCCGCGCCAGGGTCGCCTGAAGCTCCTGGGCCGACTCATCACGGCGCATGACGGCGTCGGCGCCGGCCGCCAGCAGCAAGGTCTCGTGCAGACTCGATTGCACGAACACCAGGCAGCGTGGCGGCATCGGCGCGGCCTTAATGGCGGCGAGCAAGGCCTCAGACTCGTCAGGGAGAAGGTTCGCGTCGATGACCACCAGGGCCGGGTGGTGCGCCGCGATCTGTCGCAGCGCGGTCAGGCCGTCTCCGGCAGAGGCGATCACGACGATCGGCGGGCAGGCCGCTAGCGAGGTACGCAGCGCCTGCTGCATCACACCCGGTCGCGAGACCACGATTGTAGTCACGACATGCATAGACAACCTTCCGACCCAGAGCAGCCCAGGGCGAGTGTCTTCCTGGCAGCTTGGCCGCACAGCAGCATTGATGAGCCAGTCTCTGTCCAGTCACACCCTGGGTGATCTACCCGAACAGCCAACTCGACAGCCCGCCGAGCACGCCGAAGCCAATCGCCCCAATGATCGCGCCACCGAAGCCGTGTACCTTCATCCCCGCCACAAAGCGGTCGGCGATCAGCAGGATGACCGCGGAGATCACCAGGCTAATGATGGCGCTGAACAGGCCGCTGCCGGTCGGCATCAGGCCAAACGCTCCAAGCAGCCCGACCACCAGGGCTGAGACAAGCGCGATCGCGATCGCGCCCATAAACGCTGGCCCGAAGCCGTTCACGGTGAGCCCCAGGCCCAGCTTGCTCAAGATCCAGAGGAACAGCCCGCCGATCAGGCCTGTGATAACCGCCCCAATCACCAGTCCGAGCAGTGTCGATAGCATACAGACGCTCCGTATTCTTGCTCAACCAAGCATCAGCACTCCGGGCCGATAGTGTGGCCGGGAGACGCTGTTATGCTCAGGCGTACGTGTAGGACAATTATCGAGCGAGGCGCGCGCTCGGACAACCAATGAAGCAATGATCTTTCAGTACATGAAGGGCCCCCTACAAATGTAGGGGGTCGCTGGCAAAAAGCTGGGCCGCACCGGTCTAGAAATGGCCAGTATGCTACGGCTTCAGATGCTCCCTGCCCACAAGGGCGGCCTGGGTGCGGTTGGCGACCTTCAGCTTGGCGAGGATGCTGCTGACATGGGAGCGCACGGTGGCATCGCTGACCATCAGGGTGTGGGCAATCGCGTGGTTTGCACGGCCTTCGGCCAGCAGGCGCAGCACGGCGAGCTCACGCTCCGTCAGCTCGGCGAGGTCTGGCGCAGGCGGCAGCGGCTGTGTCAGCGCCACGGCGAGCTCCTGCGGCAGCGCGAGCGCGTCCTGATACACAGTCCGGATCGCCTGAAGCAGCTCTCGCGGCAGGGCGTCCTTACGCATGTAGCCCAGTGCCCCCGCCTGAAGCGCCGCGACCACATCGGCCCGCTCGCTGAAGCTCGCCACGACAAGGATGCGCGCCTGCGGGTCGTCGCGCCTGATCGCCGCAATTGCCTCCAACCCCGTCAGCTCCGGCATCAGCATGTCGATAACA
>JAAXUL010000571.1 GCA_013336035.1 Chloroflexales bacterium | reverse complement strand
CGCGCGGCCAGCTCCGGGTTCGTCTGGCAGACCCATGCCCGGGCCACCCGGCTGCTGGCCGTGTGGTCGAACCGGGTGTCGTCGAGGTCGATCAGCACGGCGCGCATGGTTCAGAACCTCACTATAGCGACTCTTCCTGCACCTGGAGGAACGCCGGCGGCACCGCGTCCACCAGCCAGACGCCGTTGGCCGAGCGGTACAAGAGGTGTTCGGCCGCGCGCATGGCCTCCGCGTCGACCTGGATGACGACCGGGCGCCCGTGGCGGGCGCCGACGGCCCGGGCCGTCGCCACGTCGGCGGAGAGGTGGACGTGGTGGCGCTGCTGCTTGCGCAGCCCCTCGCGCAGAATGCTCGCCACCGTACGCGCGCCGGTGCCGTGATAGAGCGTCGCCGGCGGATCAACCGGTGCCAACTCCAGATCCACGGCTACGCTATGGCCCTGGCTGGCCCGGATGCGCGTGCCGCCCGGGTCGAAGGTAAAGCGCTGCTTTGGGTTCCAGGCCACCACTTCGTCGAGCTCCGCGTGGGTGATCGGCTTGCCGTGGTGGGCCAGCGCGGCGAGCAGGTCGTCGACCGCCACCCAGCCGCCGGGGCCAAGCGTCAGCCCGATCGCGTTGGGCCGGCGACGCAGGTGGTAGGAGAGCGTCTTGCTGATGCGGATCAGCTGCGGATTAGTCAGCATGCTCGGGCTCCCGTATCCAATGATCACACCCTGCGACGATCTGCTGCCCCCAGTGTAGCGCAGCCTGGCCGCCCGGCGCTGCGCCTCAGGGCGGAATACCGCAGCAGACGCGGGACGATGGTCATCGCCAGGCGGCGCTGTGCGTGGCGGCATCGCGTATACTGGTGCTGACACAGCCACGGGTAAGGAGCTGATCCAATGGCGCGCACGAACGCACCTGGCGGCCCAATGCAGGCCGGTGACCAGGGTGACGCAGAGCAGGCATCGCACAGCTGGGAGCCCGACGCGCAGCGCCGCTGGGCGCAGATCCCCGCCGACACCCAACACCTGGTGCTCAGCCATGGGTGGTGCCCGCAGTGCGGCCAGGCTCGACAGATGGATCTGATCGGCGGCGCAATCATCGCCGATGATCTCGTGTTCAGCGGAACCTGCGCCGTCTGCGGCCATCGCGTGGCCAGGCTGCTGGAGGGGGACGGAAGGCCGCGTGATGACCGCCGCTCAGGAGCAGTGATGTCGAGCAATTCACCCGATGCCACACACATCATCGCCCGCCTAGAGTCACTGGCGAGCCCGGAGAACGTCGTCGGCATGGCTCGCTTCGGCATCCGCGGCGCGCGCGTGCTCGGCGTGCCGGTGAAGACGCTGCGCGCCATCGCGCGCGAAACCGGGCGCAGCCACACGCTGGCCGAGGCACTCTGGGCCTCCGGCATCCACGAGGCGCGCATCCTGGCCAGTATCGTCGCCGAGCCGAGGCGGGTGACTCTCGGCCAGATGGAGCGCTGGGTCGTCGACCTCGACTCGTGGGATCTCTGTGACCAGTGCTGCACCAACCTGTGGGTGCGCACGCCCTTCGCCCGCGACCAGGCGCTGGTCTGGAGCGAGCGGAAGGAGGAGTTCGTCAGGCGGGCCGGCTTCGTGCTGATGGCGCAGGTGGCCGGTAAGGACAAGCGCGCCCCCGCCGAACTGCTCCATGACTACCTCGCCCGCGCCGAGCGCGCTGCATGTGACGAGCGCAACTTCGTCAAGAAGGCGGTAAACTGGGCCATCCGCGCGATCGGCCAGCGCAGCGCCGCGCTCAACGCGGCCGCCATCGCCACCTCCCAGCGCCTCAAGGAAACAGAGTCTCGCGCCGCCCGCTGGGTGGGCAGCGACGCCCTGCGCGAGCTGACGAGCGCGAAGGTCGCGCAGCGCGTGGCCGGGCAAGCGGGAAAGCACCACGCTGAGCGCTGAGTATCAAGGAGCAGCCGCCGATGGCTCAGGGCGCCACCATCTACAGCCTGACGATTGACCTCGCCGATATGGATCGCGGCGTCTACGCGGCGCTGGAGCTGCGGGTGGCCCGCCAGCCCTCCGAGAGCGCGGCCTACCTGGTCGCCCGCGTGCTGGCCTACTGTCGGGAGTACACCGACGGCATCGCCTTCAGCCAGGGTATCGCCGCCGGCGACGAGCCGGCGCTCTGGGTGCGCGACGCCACCGGCCAGATCACGGCCTGGATCGAGGTGGGCCTGCCCGACGCCGCGCGGCTGCACCGCGGCAGCAAGCGCAGCGGTCGGGCGGTGGTCTACACCCACCGCGACGCCGCCCAGCTCTGCGCCCAACTCAGCGGGCAGAAGATCTACCGCGCCGAGGATATCCCGGTCTACGCCCTCGACCGCCGTCTGGTCGATGGCCTGGCCGCACGCCTGGAGCGGCGCTGCGCGCTGAGCCTCTCTATCACCGAGGGCCAGATCTTCGCCACTCTCGGCGATCTAAGCCTGAGCGGGGCCGTCACGGAGCATCATATCGCCTGAGCGCCCGAGGGCACCTAATCGACTTATCGCTGAACGAGGCAACCGCCGATGCCCAAAAAACCATCCGCGCCCGCCCGGCGCTACCCGCCGCCCGCAGAGATCCCGCAGATTATCAGGCAGCGCAACCAGATGATGCAGCGCATGCTGTTGGCGATTGTCCTGCGCGAGGATGACGAGCCGGCCGCAGAGCGTATGATGGCCGATCTTATGCAGGAGTACGGCCGCCCCGAGGTGATCCGCATGCTGGCGCGCCTGCAGGAGAACCTGAACCGCCCTGATGACCCGGAGGCCGAGGCGGCGCAGCTCTACGACGCCTACGTGCGCACCTGGCGCCGCTTTGGCCGCGGTCTGCCGCTGTTCCCGGCCGAGGAGCACCAGCGCCTGGTCGAGGAGCGGGCCGATCTGCTCGGCAAGTCGATGCTGCACGATCAAGAGCTGACCGACGCGGAGCAGGCGCGGATCACCCTGATCGGCAACCAGATCCTCGCCGAGCCGCACCTCTGGGACGACCTCTACCCGCCGGACCCACCGCCCGAGGCGGCCCAGGCCCGGCCCGGGCGCAACGACCCCTGCTGGTGCGGCAGCGGCCGCAAGTATAAGCACTGTCACCTGCGCGCTGACGCCGCCGGCGACGGATGAGCGCACAAAGCGCCCGCGGCTCCTCAGATGCCAGCGCGCTACGTTGGCCACTCACAGATCCAGCCGCAGCTGCTGCGAGCTATCGTCGGGTGGCGTCAGCCGTGGTGGCAGCTCCCCGCGCATGGCGGCGTCGAGGAGTTCGGTGAGCGCCAGCTGCGCGGCCCAATGGCCCAGGTATGCGGTGTCGAGGGTGCTCCCCTGGGTTGCCAGCACCGACTGCACGTCGCTCCACTGGCGATCGAGGGCGCCCTGCGCCATGCGAAACCAGTCCAGCTTGATTAAAATCTTCCGGGCTTACAAAGTAGGCCTGCCGCTCCGGATTGATCACGACGGTTTGAGGGATGCGCCGTGCGAACTGCGCCCGCTCATACGGGCGGCCCGACGCAATGAACAGATCGACCCGGAAGAAGCTGGTGCGGTGCACGAGGTTGCACGAGGCCCGACGCAGCGGATCATCCTGAAGCGACGGGGCCAGCGCAATCGCATCGCGTAGGTCGCTGAGCTGGATGAAGAACGTAGGCTCGAGCTGTGCGGCAAAGAAGCCCGCTTTAGCGGCAGGCAGCGCGGCGAGGATATCCACATCGCGGGTGGCTCGCGGCTCACCGTAGGTTGAGCTCGCGAACGAGCCGCCGACGCAGTAGGTGACCCCAAGCGCCTCTAGGGCGTCGGTGACCAGGAGCAACACCTCAGCGGGCTGCATCGGAGCCCTCGCCAGTAGGACCGTACACCCGATCTGCCAGCTCCACGCCTAGCCAGCGCGTTGCTAGGCGACGCTGCAGCTGCGCCTCTGACTCGCTCGGGTGCTGCCGGCGCAGGTCGCTCAGCGCCAGCAGCTTCAGCGTCTCATTCAGCTCATGGATATACGCGAGCTTCTGCCACGGCGGAGCGTTGCGCCAATGATCAACCATCAGCGCTGCAGTTGCGGGCGAGATATCTGAGCTATAGGAAGGCATGTTCCATCTTCTCGTCTGGGCCGTCAGCCTGCACCACGGGGCCGTGAGTCGTGCGATCCGCGATCATTATAGCATCGCAGGTGCCACGCCTCCCAAAGAATGCTCACTAGGGAAGGATGCCAAGCTATTCCATCGCACCGACAGGGCGCAAGTAATTGGCAGCGTCAAGGCGCTTGCCACCGCTCATTTCATGTAGCCAAACTGTAGCCAAGTGGGCAGAAACGAGCGGATGCGGACGGAAGGGATGGAATCACAGATCGCTTCCTGATGCGCTAAAACGACGTGTGTGGACGCGGGTAGACAGACCCAAGGCTGACTTTTAATCAGAGGGTCGTGGGTTCGATCCCCTCCCGGCTCACCAACCACACTTCCCCTTCCCTCCCATCTGGGTGAGCTTTCGCTCCCCATGTGAGGGTGATAACATCGGCGCTGCCGTCGATCTGGGTTGCTGCTAAGCAACGCGGGTCGGCGGCGGCGTTTTTTGGTGCGCCCCCGCCGTCCGCAGAGGGCAGCTATGACGCGTGCATCTTTCAGGCGGAACGGCCGTCCCCCTCGTCGCGGGGCGGGCCTTCCCCGTGCCCCGCCTGGGGCGCGGTATGACTCGTTGTCTCAGGGTGATGCGCTCCGCATTCGGACATGAGAAAAGCCCTTCGACCACGCCGACAAGCACGTCGAAAGGCCCTTGCTCATTGATTCCGTGGCTTGGGAACGCCCACCAACATATCCGGCCCCATTATAGCATCTGCCCTCGGCACGGTGCAAGGGGGTGTTCGCCCACATGCATGCGGGTATGTCGACCTAGCGCCGCCCGATCGTGCGGATCGGGCAGCTCACGATAGAGGCTTTTGATGGTTACGACTGACCAACGGCACGCCCAACTCGGCGGCATCGCGCCAGCGGCAAGCGTGCCCCGCCTTGGCGGCGACGAGCTGTTCGTCCCCGCCTCCCACGTGCTGGTAACCGACCTTCTGATGCAGACGATGATGCGACGGCAGAGTCGCATGATCCGACTCTGCCGTCGCGCGATGCGACGACAGAGTCGCATGATCCGATCCCGGGATCGCATGAGCGGCTCGCAGAGGGCGTCCTGACGCCGCAGATCGACGGCCCTTATAGTGAGATCCCCCACAGAGAGATCCGGAGAGGTCAGACACCCCCACCACCCGCCGCGCCCGCCGCACAGGCGGACGGTGGTGGGGGTGGTGGGCCAACTGCCACTGAGCGCTACCTGATCCGCCAGGGGTTCAGCGCGCGCGCCGCCGCCCAGTTTCGCAGCCTGGACTATGCCGCTGCCCAGGCGGATGTGACCCGACGCCGCGACCTCGGCCAGGGCATCGGCGCGATCGTCAGCGCCTGGCGGGTCGAGCCGCCCCAGCCTGCTCCAGACAACGCGGACCAGCTTTCTGATACCGCGCGCCACGCTGCGCGCACGAAGGCGCAGGCGCTCGCCATCGCGCCACCGGACGCCAGCGCACTCGAGATCCAGTACCTCGCGCTCGACCTGGAGGAGGGCGAGTCGCCCGCGGTCGCACTCGCCAACCTGG
>JAAXUL010000570.1 GCA_013336035.1 Chloroflexales bacterium | reverse complement strand
CGAGCGCGAGGCCGGGGCGGGCCACCGCCGAGCCGGCCAGCATCAGGGCCAGGGCCAGCAGGAGCAGGGCGGCCGGGGCGAGCGCGGCGAGCGGCGACCAGCCCCCGGAGATCTGACGCTGCTCTGGCTGGGCAGCCGCTGAGGAAGGGTTCATAGGGTGGGCGGTAGGCACAAGACAACACGGGAGTGCATATGGCGGCCATTATAGCGCAGGCTGGCCCGGCCCTTACACTCACGCCTGCTTGCCGGCCAGGGGCGTCAGGGCGTCGACCATGCCGCGCACCAGGCGCTCGGTGAAGGCCGCCAGGCTGCGGCGCCCAAAGAGGCGCACGTAGTCATCGACCGCGACCAGAGGCCCCGGGTCCGCGCCGCCGTTGCGCTCGCGCAGGTACCAGCGGTGGTCCATAATCCAGTGATACAGGTCGGCCTCGGTGCGCCCGGGGAAGGCCCGCAGGGCATCGCTCTCGCGCAGCACCTCGACCACCGGCATATAGACGTTGTCGTACCAGCTGGCGATGGCCTCGTCGCGGGGGATATCGGCGCCGCGCTCACGGCTCAGGTAGTAGCGGTGGGCGTTGATATGCTGCACCAGGGCCAGGTAGCCGCCCGGCTCGCTGAACTCGATCTGCTGCTCGGGCCGCAGGTCGGCCAGGCCTGTCCAGGCCAGGAAGTCGCTGTACTCTTCCTTCAGGAGCATATCGCGCATGCTCAGGTCGGCCCCCAGGGGTACATCGACCACCAGCTCGGTGACGAGCGCGTCGATGTCGATCTGGCCCTGCAGACGCGCCACCGAGACGCGGTGGTTGCCGTCCTTCACGAAGTAGATATCGCCGATCTTATACAGCTCGATCGCGGGCAGGGCCACGTCCTCGTGATGGGCCCGGTCGACCGACATCCAGCGGAACCTGGTGGCCTCGTGGCGGGGGGCGAACTGCCGGTTGAAGTCCGCGTAGCGGCCCTCGCTGCCGACGATCTGCGTCAGGGGCACGGTCCGCTGGCCGAGGTGGCGCTGGCTGCGCACATTCAGGTGCGAGCGCACCTCCTCGAAGGAGAGCAGATCGTTGGAAGAGCGGTTGATCAGGGCGCCTAGCTGTGCGAGGAGGGCCTTCCGCCGCGCCCGGTTGAAGTCGTCGCGCGTGATGTGGTTGATCCAGGACATAGGGAATGCTCCTGGCCACGTCTCACTGCAAAGTGGGGTGCCTGTCGAACCTTGACCAGACTCCGTAGCCGTTATCTCCGACACTCGGAGGTATGCTAGCATGCCTGATATGTGATTGCAAGTACAACTGTTGCGCTATCAACTTTTTGTCAGGTTCTCCTGAGGTGCGATCTCAAGCAGCCTGTGGCCAGCGGTGTTGATCACCGTCGTGTGGCCGTACACGCTCTCGACGCTGCCGGCGTAGCCGTACGAGAGGTGGATATGGCCGTGGATGAGGTAGCGCGGGCGGAAGCGATCCATGAGCCAGAGGAAGGCCTTGAAGCCCCGGTGGGGGTAGTCGGGGCCGTTGTGGATGCCCAGGGGCGGGGCGTGGGTGATCAGGAGGTCGAGGTAGCGGCCGTAGCGGTAGTGGTTGAAGAGCATCCAGGGCACCAGGCGCCAGGCCCGCCGCATCATCTCGGCGTCGCTGTACATATTGGTGCCGTCGGGCCTGTAGCGCAGGCACCCCCCCAGCCCGGCGATGAGCAGCCCCTCGTGGCGCACGCCCCACCCCTCCAGGCAGACGGCCCCGCGGGCCTCGTTGACCTCGACGCCATTCTCGTGGATCTCGGGCGTGTCGTGGTTGCCGTGGATGTAGAAGCACGGCACGTTGAGCATGCTCACCACGAACTCGATGTAGTAGTACGGCAGGTCGCCGCAGCCCAGGATCAGGCCGACATCGGGGTAGCGCTGCTTGATATTCAGGCTGTAGATCGCGGGGACGACCTCGTCGCTGATCGTGAGTATCTGCATCGTCGCGTCTGGGGGTGGCCTATGCTGTCGCCCCATTGTACCAGATCGACCTGGCCCGCTCCTGCGGCTGGCGCGTATCAGGCTACTGTGGCGATATCCTTGGCGACTTGTATTACAATTCCTGTAGCACATCCCGCCAGGATCTTAGCACCGGAGGCACAGTTCGATGACGAACACAGCAGCGCCGCGCCTGCTCTGGGCGCCCCCCGAGGAGCTGCAGGCCGCGAGCAATCTCAGGGCCTATATGGGCTGGCTGGCCGCCGCCCGCGGCCTCAGCCTACGCAGCTACGACGAGCTCTGGCGCTGGTCGGTGGACCACCTGGAGGAGTTCTGGGAGTCGCTCTGGCAGTACTTCAAGATCGAGTCCGGCACGCCGTACCGCGCCGTCCTCGCGAGCCGCGCGATGCCGGGCGCGCGCTGGTTCGAGGGCGCGACTCTCAACTACGCCGAGCACGTCTTCCGCAACGCGACCGCCGCGCACCCCGCGGCCCTCTTCCAGTCCGAGGCCCATCCGCTCACCGCGATCAGCTGGGCGGAGCTCGAGGCCCAGACGGCGGCGGTGGCCGCGGCCCTGCGCGGGCTCGGGGTGGCGCCGGGCGACCGGGTGGTCGGCTACGTCCCCAACATCCCCCAGGCCCTGGTGGCCTTCCTCGCCGCCGCCAGCCTGGGCGCGATCTGGTCGAGCTGCTCGCCCGACTTCGGCAGCCCCAGCGTGATCGACCGCTTCAAGCAGATCGAGCCGAAGGTGCTGGTCGCCATCGACGGCTACCGCTACGGCGGCAAGGCCCACGACCGGCGCGCCGCCGTGGCCGAGATCCAGGCCGCCCTGCCGACCCTCGCGGCGACGGTCTTTATCCCCTACCTCGACCCGGCGGCCGAGCCCGCGGGCCTCAGCGGGAAGATCCTGCCCTGGGCCGAGGCCCTGGCCACGCCCGGCCCGCTGCGCTTCGAGCGCGTGCCCTTCGCGCACCCGCTCTGGGTGCTCTACTCGTCGGGCACCACGGGCCTGCCCAAGCCGATCGTGCAGAGCCAGGGCGGCATCCTGATCCAGCACCTGAAGGAGCTGAGCCTGCACCTCAACCTGAAGGCGGGCGACCGCTTCTTCTGGTTCAGCACCACGGGCTGGATGATGTGGAACCTGCTGATCGGCGGCCTGCTCGTCGGCGGCACGGTGCTGCTCTACGACGGCAGCCCCGGCTACCCCGACATGGGCGCGCTGTGGCAGTTCGCCGAGGCGAGCGGCATGACCTTCTTCGGCACCAGCGCGGGCTATATCACCGCCCTGATGAAGAGCGAGGTCGAGCCGGGCCGCCAGTACGACCTGAGCAAGCTGGTCGGCGTGGGCTCGACCGGCTCGCCGCTGCCGCCCGAGGGCTTCGAGTGGGTCTACGCCCACGTGAAGCCCGACCTCTGGCTGGCCTCGGTCAGCGGCGGCACCGACGTGTGCGGCTGCTTCGTGGGCGGCGCGCCGCTGCTGCCCGTCTACAGCGGCGAGATCCAGTGCCGCTCGCTGGGGGTGGACGCCCAGGCCCTCGATACGGACGGCAACAGCGTGACCGGGGTGATGGGCGAGCTGGTGATCGGCGCGCCGATGCCCTCGATGCCGATCTACTTCTGGAACGACCCCGACGGGCGGCGCTACCGCGAGAGCTACTTCGAGCTCTACCCGGGCAAGTGGCGCCACGGCGACTGGGTGGTGATCAACGAGCGGGGCGGCGTGGTGATCTACGGGCGCTCGGACAGCACGATCAACCGCCAGGGCGTGCGCATGGGCAGCAGCGAGATCTACCGCGTGGTCGAGGCCCTGCCCGAGGTGCTCGACAGCCTGGTGATCGACCTCGAGGGCCTGGGCGGCGCCTCGTATATGCCGCTCTTCGTGGTGCTGCGCGAGGGGGCGGCGCTCGACGCGGCCCTGGAGCAGAAGATCAAGGGCGCGATCCGCGCCGCCCTCTCGCCGCGCCACGTGCCCGACGCGATCTTCGCCGTCCCCGACGTGCCGCGCACGCTCAGCGGCAAGAAGCTCGAGGTTCCCGTGAAGAAGATCCTGATGGGCGCGCCGGTCGAGCGGGCCGCCAACCCCGACTCGCTGAAGAACCCCGAGCTGCTGGCCTACTTTGTGGAGCTGGCCGGGCGGCTGAAGGGGAGTTGGTGATCTGGCGATCCCCCCTCGCTCGTTCGCGCAGCTAGCGGGCGAGGGGGCACGTGGGGGCCAGCTCGCCTACTCCTCGGGCGGCAGCGGCGGCTCTTCGGCGGGGCCTGCCGGGGCCGGGTCAGGCGTCTGGTAGTCGCCGAGGGCGACGACGGCCTCGCGGATCTCGTCGGCGGCGCCCTGCCAGGTGGCGCGGAACTTCGGGTGGGCCTTGATCAGCAGGGGCTCGCCGAAGCGCACGGTCACCTTAAACGGGCGCGGGACCAGCTTGCCCTTCGGCATCACCCTGGTCGTGCCGCCGATCCAGGTGGGGATGACCGGCGTGCCGGGGAACTCGGCCACCAGCTTGCCGACGCCGGCGCGGAAGGGGCCCAGGGTGCCGTCTTTGCTGCGCGTGCCCTCGGGGAACATCAGCAGGATGTAGCCCTCGCGCAGCGCGCGGCTGAGGTGGCGCAGCGGGTCCTGCCCGCCGCGGCGGTCGCGGGCCAGGGGGATGGCGTTGAAGAGCACCCGCGAGAGATACTGCTGCGGGCCGCCCTGGAAGAAGTAGTCCTGGGCGGCGGCGGCAACGAAGCGGCCGCGGGCCGCCTTCGGCAAAGCCGAGAAGACCACCGCCGTGTCGGCGTGGCTCTGGTGGTTGGCCGCGATGATGCACGGCCCCTCGAGGGGGATATTGCCCTGGCCCTCGGCCTTCAGGCGCACGTATGTCTTGACAAAGGCCACGAACATGCCAGGCAGAAAGTGTGCCGCGGCGTGGCGACTTTTATAGAGGCTCATCTTGAGCTCCGCACGACGCTATGCGTTAAGCGACTCTGACGTCATTGTACCGCACATGCGCCCGCCAGCCCTTCACCGAAAGGCGAGGGCCGGCGGGCGCCAGCAGCGTATCTACGCCCCCTCGCGCACCCGGGCGAAGGCGTCCGCGTCGTAGCGCAGGATGGGCTGGCGGGCGGCGCGGACCTCGTCGAGGCGGCGCACCGGGGCCTTCGTGGGGGCCTCGTGCAGCAGCTCGGGCGTCTCGACGGCCTCGCGGGCGATCGCGCGCATGGCCTCGATGAAGATGTCGAGCGTGCGCTTGCCCTCGGTCTCGGTCGGCTCGATCATCAGGGCCTCGGGCACGATCAGCGGGAAGTAGACCGTCGGCGGGTGGAAGCCGTAGTCGATCAGCCGCTTGGCGATGTCGAGCGTGCGCACGCCCTTCGCGCCCTGGACCTGGCCCTTCAGCACCGTCTCGTGCATGCAGATGCGGTCCACCGCCTGGGGGTAGAGGTCCTTGAGCCGGACGCGGACATAGTTGGCGTTCAGCACGGCGATCTCGCTCACCTCGCGCAGGCCCGCCTCGCCCAGGGTCATGATATAGGTCCAGGCCCGCACCAGCATGCCGAAGTTGCCGTGGAAGACCTTCATGCGGCCGATGCTCTTCTCGGGGGTGAAGAGCTCGTAGGCCCCGTCGGCCGCGCGGCGGGCGCGGGGGCCGGGCAGGAAGGGGGCCAGGGCGGCGGTGCAGCCGACGGC
>JAAXUL010000569.1 GCA_013336035.1 Chloroflexales bacterium | reverse complement strand
GCCTACGAGCGACAGGCGGCCCTGATGAGTGTCGTCCGCTGGTTCGGCCTGGCCCTGATCGTCGTCTCGGCCGCCCTCGTCGCCGCGGCGGTGGCGTTCCGGCGTCGCCGCTGATGGGGCGACCGAGGGAGAAGGCACGATGCATTGACATGCTACAATCGAGTCACGACCCGATGCCACATCGTGTGGCTCTCTGGGCTGGAGCCGCAGGAGCGCACAAGGAAGAAACCATGAGCCTTGGCTGATACTGAAGCTGCACGAGCACAGATCTGCGCCGATCGTGCCCATTCGCGCGAGCGCGCAACAAGCTGAGCAGCTCAACGTGGGCGACGTCGTCACGGTGCGACTCGATGTTGGGTAGTGGGGCGTGATGATCAGAGGGTTTGCAGTGGGCGGGGGCCGATGTTATCATGTAGCCAGCATGTAGCCAATATGTAGCCAAACGGGCGGAAACGGGCGCAATGAGTGGACAGTGGCGGAATCAGAATCCGCATCAGGAAGCCATCCTGGACGGGTGCGGACAGCCCTGGAGCCCATCCGTTCTAGTTCCTAAACCGCGTGTCGGTGGTTCGAGTCCGCCCGGGGGCGCCAGGTTAGGACGCGGTAAACGGCCTTCGGCCTCAAGGCTGGGGGCCGTTTCCGTACCCCCAGGATGGAATTCAGGATGGAATAGCATTGAATCAGGCCTTCTTCAGGAGGCGGTCCACCGCCTCGGCGTCGTGGGTGTCGCCCTGGTAGAGGTGCCCGTAGCGGTCGCTGGTCACGGTGATCGAGCTATGCCCCATCCGTCGGCTCACGGTGAACAGGTCCACCCCGGCCGCCAGCGACAGCGCCGCGTAGGTGTGGCGGAGGTCGTGGAAGCGAAACAGCGGCGAGACACCGTGTCCATTGCAGTCAGCGCACGGCTGCTCATCCACCTTGCCTGAGCCCGCACATTCCTTGCACGGCTCGGTGAGGCCGGCCCGCCGCTGGAGCGCCGCAAACTGTCGCCAGAGGTTCGATGGGTTCAGTGGTGTTCCCTCATCGGAGCAGAAGACCATCCCGGCGCTATTCCAGCCCTCGCCGCCGATCTGCTGCTCCTCGAGCTGATTCTGCCGGTGGGCGCGCAGGAGCCGCACCATGTCGGATGAGAGGGGAATAGAGCGATGCGCGTGCCGGCTTTTCCCTTTGGTGCGCTTCCCACCCTGGAGCTGTCCAGTGACGCGCAGCTGGCCCCGATCCAAGTCGAGGTCACGCCAGCGCAGGCCGATCAGCTCGCCCTGGCGCAGGCCGAGGCGGATGGCGAGATGGTAGAGGGCGGCGAGACGATGCGGACGGCGCTCGCCGGTAGCTCGCACTATCTCAAAGGTGTCGAGCATCGCGAGGAGTATCTCGACCTGCTGCGGGGTGAGCGGGGTAATCTCGTCGTCGTCGGGCGGGGGCAGTTCGACGTTGCGGCAGGGGTTGAAGGGGATAAGCCCGTCCTTCACCGCGCTGTTCAGGGCGGCGCGGAGCACAGCGAAGGCGTTGCGGATCGAGTAGGGGTCGAGCATCCGGGCGGGGTCATCCTGGCGGGCCTGATGCTTCAGCTCGCGCACCCACCCCTGGACGTGGCTGTGGGTGAGCTGGCGGAGGCGCAGCCGGCCGATGCGCAAGGGCTTGATCTGCCAGCGGAAGGACTGCTCGTAGCGGCGCCGGGTAGCCGGTCGGAGCTTCTCGCGCTGGTTAATCCATTCCTCGACCAGGGTGGCCAGGGGCGGGTTCTCGGCGTTCGGGTCGCGCCCCGAATCCAGATCATTGATGAGCTGGCGCTGGAGCTTCACCGCCGCGCCGAGGCTCGCCGCCTTGCGCCGGGGCAAAGTCCGCTCCGGGTGGCGTTCACGCCAGCGCTTCGCGTCCTCCCCCTCCAGGGTTGCCCAGTAACTCCCCGCTTTGTCGATATGGATTCCAGGTGGGAGATCGCGGCTGCTCTTGCGGCCCATCACACCACCTCCACGCGATGCCGCTCGATATAGCTGAGGATCGAGGTATAGGTGACCCGGCGCAGCTTACCGTTTCCGACAGCCTCGAGCTCACCGGCAGAGATGAGCCGTTCGACCGTGCGGCGTGACATGGAGAGCTTGATCGCGGTATTGGGAATGGAGAAGAGCAAGGGATGGAGGAACGATTCGGCGTTGCTCGGTCGGTGGGCGGCGGGCTGTGAGATCTGGCGGGCCATCGGGAGGGCTCCTTGGGTTGAAGGGGAGAACGAGGGCACATCGAAGCACACCCCGCCAGAGCATGGCGATGGGCGAGCGCAGTCAGAACGGTCGAGTGAACCTAGGCGGGCGCGGAGGCCCGTGGGCGGCGAGCGATGGCGCGTTGGCGCAGCTGCTCAGCGGCGTGGGCGATGCGCTGGAGCCGCTCAAGCGAGTAGGGGTCAGCACGCGATGTGGCGCAGTGGACCAGGGGCGTCAGATCGGCGAGGATCGCCGCGGCGGCTAGCGCGTCTGTCTCGGCCTCCTCCAGGAGATGCTCGTGTCGTTTAGGGTAGCGGCTCATACCGATGATCCGTCTATTTCTCTCGTTCTGTCTATTTATGTAGACGCGTCCAGTTTACTCCAGGCTGGAGAGTTTGTCAACACCTTCTGGGGGCTATCAGATTCCTTATAGGTGCGAACGATGCACGACCTAGCTGGCTTCCTAAAAGCTTATATGGAAGAGCGAGGGCTCTCGCTTCGCGACATGGAACAGCGCGCCAGGGTCAGCCGATCACTGCTGAACAACCTCATCAATGGCAAGGAAACCGAGCCGAGGTTGTCAACCCTGGAGGGCATTGCCCGCGCGGTTGAACTCCCGCTCTGGCGCATCATCGAGCTCGCTGGAGTCGATCTCGGCCTGCCGGATGAGCCCTCGTACGATGCTGAACGCCTGATGCTGGCAGCAAACCAAAACAAGCTCTTCCGTAGCGTGCTCTTCCAGCTCCTACAGTCTGACGGCACCAGGCTCTATACAGTTTGGAATTACCTGGAAGCCCCAGACAACGACCAGGTCCACGACATTCGTATGTCTATCGTCGACGATCGGTATCAGTTGCTCACCGAGAAGTTGTTGGCGTTGGCACCAAAGCTGCTGGCCGACGTGCCACCCCGCTCGAATATTTACGAAGGTAAACGACACATCCCCAAAAGTTCGGGGGAAATTGCGCGAGCACTAGTAACCGTTAATGGTCAGAGTCTCGTTGAGCTTCTAGGTTGGACATCTGGTCTCGAGTGGGGCTACCCTGGGGCAGGACCGAGCTCCCTTGCAAGCGCGATGCTGAGATATGAGTATGGTTTAGAGCTTGAACGCAAGTACTCGGGAATGTTCTTTCAGATGGTTACCATTGCCCTGCCGCACGAGTATAAACGGTCGGGGACAATCTGGATGCTGGAAAGCCAACAGATCGACCTTTGGCTTCTGTTAATGCGGTTGATCGAACAAGCTGATGCCCAGGGTATGCAGTGACAGCACAGCTCCCTGGATGGTCACGCGCTCGGCGAGCGGGAGGGATGAATGGACGGGCAGTATCGTAAGGACATTCGGCCCGGGCTGCGGGTGGCGATTGTGCGCAAGCAGGACCAGCGCACGGGCCGGCGCACGCTCGGGGTCGTGAAGGATATTCTGACCTCGGCGCCGCACCACACACGTGGGATCAAGGTGCGGCTGGAGGGCGGGCAGATCGGGTGGATCCAGGCGATTGAGCCGCAGGATGCGCCGCTGCCGGCACTGGGTCGGCCGGGTGAAGGAGGCGCCGATGCCGCGTAAAGCTGCCGCCCCAGGCCGCCTCTACCAGCTGAAGATCACGCTCAAGGCCAGCAAGCCGCCGATCTGGCGGCGGGTCGAGGTGGCGGACGACGTGACCCTGGCCCGGCTGCACGCGATCATCCAGGCTGCGATGGGCTGGACCGACTCGCACCTGCACATGTTCAGCATTGGCCGGACATCGTACGGCGTGCCAGACCCGGACTATGATGAAGATGTCCGCGATGAGCGGCGGGTCAAGCTGAACCAGCTGCTCACCGCGCCGAAGCAGAAGCTCACCTACGAGTACGACTTCGGCGACAGCTGGACTCATGAGGTACAGCTGGAGAAAGTGCTCGCCCCAGAGCCTGGCGCCACCTACCCGCGCTGCACGGCCGGCAAACGGGCCTGCCCGCCCGAGGACTGCGGCGGGGTCTGGGGCTACGCCGACTTGCTGGCGGCCCTCGCCGACCCCGAGCACCCCGAGCACGACGAGCTGCTGGAGTGGGTGGGCGGCGCGTTCGACCCGGAGCAGTTCGACCTGGCCGAGGCCACTGCGGCGCTCCGCCAGGTACGGTGAGCAGAGGAGGGACGCGATGGGCCGACGGTTGGAGCTGGATGCTGCGCCCAAGCCGCTGACGGCGGCGACGGTGCGCGCGGTCGCCCGCGCCCTCGAGGGCATTCTGGCGGAGATCCAGGGCGGGGCGGCGTTCCCGATCACGCGCCTGACCCGGGTCAAGAAGCTGTGCGCCGACCAGGCGGCCGCCGAGGCGTTCGCGGCGTTTATGGCCGGTCGCGCCCTGGCGAAGCTGCTGGACCGCGAGCAGCCGGGCGAGGTGCCCGCGGCGCGCTGGGCGCAGTTCATTGTCCTGGCCCGCGAGGGCGTTGCTGGCCTGGAGCGCCACCTGGCGGACCGCTCCCCCGAGACCGAGCGCGCCCTGCGCGAGCAGCGCCACGCGCTGTACCAGGCCCAGAGCGAGCATAAGAACATCCCCTACGGCGCCCTGCGCCTGATCGTCTGCTGGCAGGCGATGCAGGTGGAGACCGCGCTGGACTGCGTGCTGACGCGCGTGCCCGAGGCGCGCGCCCGCTATGGCTACGAGCTGGCCAGCGACTACGTGAAGCGGTATGAGTCGAGCGCCCTCGGTGATCTCAACAGGGCCTCAGCGGAGCCCCTGGCCGATGTGATCACCTTCTGGCACGGCTACGCCGATGCGCTTGGCGCTGGGGCGGTCTCCACCGGCAGGCCTGCGCAACGAAAGGGCCGTATGTGATGCTCCCACCACTCAGCGAGGCCCAGATCCGCCAGGGCGCCAGCGACGAGTCGTTCGCCCGCGGGGCGAGCTATTACCAGGGCGGCGCCGTCGGCCCGCTCGTGCTGCGCGACGGCCTGCTCCAGGCCGAGGTTGAGGGCAGCGAGTATGAGCCTTACCAGGTGGCGGTCAGCCTGGATGCCGGCGGGGTGTGCGCCGCCAGCTGCACCTGCCCCTACGACTGGGGCGGCTGGTGCAAGCATATCGTGGCGACCCTGCTGGCCTACGCCCACGCTGAGCCCGGCGCGGTGCAAGTGCGCCCGCCCCTGGCCGAGCTGCTCGCCGGGCTGGATCGTGGCCAGCTTGAGGCGTTGTTGCTCCGCCTGGCCGTCGAGAGCCCGGCGCTCACCGACCGCATCGATGCGCTGGTTGCCGCCCCGCCGCCGGTCGTCGTCCCCCCTGTGATCGACTCAGAGCGCCGCATGCCCGTCGATATCGCGGTGTTCCATCAGCAGATCCACCGCATCTTCCGCAGCCAGCGCTACGACGACTATATGGCCTATGAGGGCATCCTCGCGGAGCTACGCCCGCTGGTCGCGCAGATCCGCAGCTTCCTCGACGGCGA
>JAAXUL010000568.1 GCA_013336035.1 Chloroflexales bacterium | reverse complement strand
TTCCGATCTCCTGGGGATCACGGCTCCCCTGCCGGTCGAGAGCGGCACGGTGGTCGAGACCCTGATCGCCTCGCTCTTTCAGCCCGCCGTCGAGCAGCTGGCCCTGTTCGACACCGCTCGTCAGATGACGCTGCTGGATGCGGTGCAGGACGTGCAGGACGTCGAGACGGCATGGAATCGGGCGGTAGAGCGGGAGCAAGAGAGCCGCACGCGCTTCGCCCAGCGTCGCATCAAGCCCGAGGAGGTGGCCCGCGAGCTTCAGGAGACCGACGCGGTGCTCGGCGATGCCGCCGCCGTCGAGCGCTTCGTCAGCGCCGCCTGCGCGCGCCTCGGCGCTGAGCTAATCCACCACAAAGGCACAAAGGACACGAAGGCCCGATCTGAAATGTCCGATCTTGGTGCGCTTCGTGTCTTTGTGGTAAATCTGCTGCAGCTTCCTGCGCCTGTGCGCGAGCGGGTTGCCCACCTCGCTGGCAAGAACGGTGAGCTAGCGGTGAGCTTCGCCGATCCGACGCCAGAGGGCGTGGAGAGCCTGGGGCGCAATCACGCGCTGGTGATTGCCCTCGCGGACTACCTGATGGAGACGGCCCTGGCTCCCGATGGGGCGGCTCCCGTCGCGGCGCGCTCGGGTGCCGTCCGCGCCCGCGCCGTCCAGACGCGGACCCGCCTGCTGTTGCTGCGCGTGCGGATGCTGATCGAGAGCACGCGCCAGCGCGCCCCAGTGCTTGCCGAGGAGCTGGTGGCCGTCGGCTTCAGCGGCCAGCCTGGCGCACCCGCCTGGCTCAGCCAGCCCGACGCCTTAGCACTGCTGGAGCAGGCTCAGGCCGCGGTCAACCTCACGCCCGACGAGCGGACCATCGCCCTGAGCACCGCCCGCGACGAGCTTCCGATGCTTGCCAGTGAGCTTACACGAATCGCCGAGGAGCGCGCGACGCTCCTGCGCGAGTCGCACATGCGTGTGCGCGTCCAGACCGGCGGCGGCGCCGTGAAGGTGCGGCCCGCCGGCCCGCCCGATGTGCTTGGCCTGTATGTGTTGCTGCCCACCCTGAACTAACCACAAAGACACAAAGGACACGAAGTTGTTATGGATGCCCGAGCCAGAGCCGATCAGCTCTCCAAAGAGATTATTGGTGCCGCGATCGAGGTGCACCGCGCCCTCGGCCCTGGCCTTCTGGAGTCGGCCTATGAGGCGTGTCTCGGGCACGAGCTATCGCTACGGGGCGTCGCCTATGCGCGGCAGGTGGCGCTCCCAATTGTGTATAAGAGCGTTCAGCTTGATTGTGGCTATCGGCTTGATCTCCTTGTCGGGAATCTCGTCATCGTCGAGATCAAAGCGGTTGAGGAGATCGTGCCTATCCACGACGCCCAACTGCTCACCTACCTACGCCTGAAGGGCCTATGGCTCGGGCTGCTGATCAACTTCAATGTCCCGGTCCTCAAGCAAGGCATCAAACGACTGGTGAATGGTTAAGTGGCGTCAAGAAGCTCCTGCGTACAGTTCTGCTGCAAGCGTGGCATAAAGAC
Source organism: Chloroflexales bacterium (assembly GCA_013336035.1). GTDB lineage: Bacteria > Chloroflexota > Chloroflexia > Chloroflexales > Chloroflexaceae > CAIWXH01. Next base: position 4,097 of record JAAXUL010000568.1, on the reverse strand, counting down.
ACAACGTGTCAGGATCTTTGTGCCCTTTGTGCCTTTGTGGTGATATAGCTATGCCCTACACGACCATCGTCACCGAGGGCGGGCTGCTCCCCGCCGACATCCTCGACGCCATCGCCGCCGGCGAGCTGGAGGGCCAGCGCCCCGAGGATTTTGGCCTGGAGCGCACGCGGAATCTCTCCGACCGCATCTCGGCGGCGTGGCAGGCCGCGCGCGGCCAGTGGGCGCTGTTCCAGTCCTACCTCGCCGATCTCCCCGCCGGCGAGACGGCTACCACAGAGACCCGCGAGCAGTGGGTGCTCCCCCTGCTCCGCGTTCTCGGCTACCAGCTCGCCCGCAACCGCAGCGCCTACGTCGTCCAGGGCCGCACCTTCGCGATCTCGCATTGCGCCAGCGAGGGCGACGACGCGCCGCCCATCCATATCGAGAGCGTGCGCAACAGCCTCGATGCCCGCCCGCCCTCGGGCCGCCCGCGCCTCTCGCCCCACGCCCTCGTGCAAGAGTACCTCAACTCTACCGAGCAGCTCTGGGGCATCGTGACCAACGGCGAGCGCCTGCGCCTGCTGCGCGACTCCTCGCGCTTCACCCGCCCCGCCTACGTCGAGTTCGACCTGCGCTCGATGCTGGAGGGCGAGATTTTTAGCGAGTTCGCCCTGCTCTACCGCCTCCTCCATCGCTCGCGCCTGCCGGTGGGCGCCGATGAGGCCGCCGCCTGCCTGCTGGAGAAGTACCACCAGCGCGCCGTCGAGGCCGGTGGCCGCGTGCGCGAGGGCCTGCGCGATGGGGTGGAGTCCGCCCTGAAGCTGCTCGGCTACGGGCTGCTGCGCCACCCCGCCAACGCCGAGCTGCGCGCCAGGCTCGCCCGCGGCCTGGAGACGGGCAGCGATGGCGATGGGAGCTTGACGCCCCTCGGCTACTACCGCCAGCTGCTGCGCCTGGTCTACCGCATGCTCTTCCTGATGGTCGCCGAGGAGCGCGGGCTGATCGCGACCGCGCACGACGAAGACGAGGGCGACATCCTCTCGCCGGCGGCCTACCGCCCCGCCCCCGACCGGCGCCTCGCGATCTACCGCGAGCACTACAGCGTCGGCCGCCTGCGTCGCCTCGCCGAGACCTCCGGCGCCGGTCGCGGCCCCTACACTGACCTCTGGGACGGCCTGCTCACCACTTTCCGCCTGCTCGAGGGCAGCGACGAGCTCGCCCCGCGCCGCCTCGGCCTCGCCCCGCTCGACGGCGACCTGTTCGGCGACGGCGCCTGCGCCGCCCTGACCACCAACACCCGCCTCACCAACCGCGAGCTGCTGGCCGCCGTGCGCGCCCTCTCGCTCTACCACGAGAAGGCGAGCAAGACGCTGCGCCGCGTCAACTACGGCGCGCTGGACGTCGAGGAGCTGGGCAGCGTCTACGAGTCGCTCCTGGACTATCGGCCAGTGGTAACGGAAGATAGAACGCAGATGCTGCAGATCGGACAGATTGGCACGGATCGCGAAGCGCAAGAATTGGCATCTGATCCGTGCGCATCCGCCAAATCCGCGCTATCCGCGTTCTATCGCTTCGATCTTGTCTCGGGAACCGAGCGCAAGACCACTGGCAGCTACTACACCCGCCCCGAGCTGGTGCAGGAGCTGATCAAGAGCGCGCTGGTGCCCGTGCTGGAGGAGCGCCTGAAGGCCGCCGGCCCTGACCCGAAGGCCCGCGAGGAGGCCATCCTGGCCCTGCGCGTGGTCGATCCTGCATGCGGTTCGGGCGCCTTCTTGCTCGCCGCCGCCCGCCGCCTCGGGCGCGAGCTGGCGCGCGTGCGCGCCGGCGAGGACCAGCCCTCGCCCACGCAGTTCCGCCGCGCGGTGCGCGACGTGATCCGGCGCTGTATCTTTGGCGTGGACCTCAACCCGCTGGCCGTGGACCTCTGCAAGCTGGCGCTCTGGCTGGAGGGCCACGCCGCCGGCCTGCCGCTCAGCTTCCTCGACCACCACATCCGCCACGGCAACAGCCTGGTTGGCGCGACTCGCGCCCTGGTGGAGCAGGGCATCCCCGACGACGCCTACAAGGCGGTGACGGGCGACGATAAGGCCACGGCGAGCAGCGTCAGGACGCGCAACAAGCAGGAGCGCGAGCTGCACCAGAAGCAGGGCATGGTCCAGCACGACCTCTTCGCCGCCGAGGCGTCCGCCGGCGACGACCTGGCCGCCGCCTTGCGCGCCCTCGACGCGGCCGCCGATGACAGCGTGGCCGCCGTGCGCGCCCGCGCCGCCCGCTACGCCGCCCTGCGCCGCCAGGCCCAACCCGAGCGGGCCAAGTTCGACCTCTGGACGGCCGCCTTCTTCCAGCCCCTCACCCCGTCGAACGCCCGCTACGCCCCGACCTCGAAGGACTTGATCGACTTCAACCCCACCGGCGAGAAGGCGCTCATGGCCGCGCCCCTGGCTGAGAGCGTGGGCTTCTTCCACTGGGAGCTGGAATTCCCACAAGTTTTTCACCACAAAGACACAGAGGTCACAAAGGCCGGGCAGTTAGGTTCGGATCTTGGTGCCCTTCGTGCCTTTGTGGTTAGCTCCGGCTTTGACGTCGTTTTGGGCAACCCGCCCTGGGAGCGGATCAAGCTCCAGGAGCAGGAGCACTTCGTGGACGTGCCCGAGATCGCTGGTGCGGCGAATAAGGCCGCCCGCGACAAGGCCATCGCCGCCTGGCGCCAGGGCGACGAGCGCCAGCGTGCCCGCATCGCCCTCTTCGACGCCGCCAAGTACCGCGCCGAGGCCGAGAGCCGCTTCGTCCGCGCCAGCGAGCGCTTCCCGCTGACCGCCGTGGGCGACGTGAACACCTACGCGCTCTTTGCCGAGCACTGTCGCATCCTGTTATCCCCGACTGGCCGGGCAGGCATTATTGTGCCGACGGGGATTGTCACTGACGACACGACCAAAGACTTCTTCGGCGATCTGGTTGAGAAGCAATCACTTGTACAGGTACTTGGATTTGAGAATGAGGCTTTTATCTTTCCCGCCGTGCATCACTCGTTCCGCTTCTGCGGGATGATCCTAAACGGAGCGAGTCACAGGAACATCAACGCCGATTTTGTCTTCTTCTGTCGCCACTTCGAACATCTGACGCATGTCGAGCGTCACTTCAATCTAACTCGCGGCGATATCGCGCTAATAAGCCCGAACACTCGTACTTGCCCCATCTTCCGCACCGCCGCCGACGCGGAGCTGACCAAGAAGCTCTACCGGCAAGTTCCTGTGTTGCAGGACGAGCGCAACGGGGTGAATCCCTGGGGTGTGCGTTTTCTAGCAATGCTGCATATGGCAAACGACAGCCACCTCTTTCGCGATGCGTCGGGGGAAGGACTTGTGCCACTCTACGAGGCCAAGCTCCTGCATCAATTCACACACCGCTGGGCAACTTATGACAATGATGAGGTACGTCTCGCTACAGTAGAAGAGCTAATAAATCCCCAACTTGCTCTATCACCACGCTACTGGGTTAAAGCTGATGAAGTCGATATACGTTTTCAAGAAAAGAAATGGTGCCGTCGTTGGGTTCTTGGATGGAGAGATATTTGTCGCTCTCACGACGAACGCACTGCCATTGCATGTGTATTCCCAAGGAGTGCGAGCGGCGACACGTTTCTCTTAATGTTGCCAGCAAAGGACGAAGCAACTCTTGCCTCCTGTTTGCTGACCAATCTCAATAGCTTTGTATTTGATTTCTCAGCGCGACAGAAGGTTGCAGGAATCCACCTTAAGTATTTCACAATGCGCCAACTCCCTGTCCTCCCCCCAGATCGCTTCACCCCCGCCGACATCGCGTTCATCGTCCCCCGCGTGGTGGAGCTGGTGTACACGGCGTGGGACATCAGGGCGTTCGCGGAGGACGTCTGGGCGGAGGGCGACGAGGCGCTGCGGGCGGAGCTGCTGCGGCGCAACGCGGAGTGCAACGCGGGGGCGCCGGGGGAGCTGTTCAGCCCGCGGGACGGCTTCCCTATGTGCTACGATGGCCTTGGACAGATCGCCCTGGGAAACCCGTTGCAAACGAGGGCGGTAGAAGGACCGAACGATGAGTACCAAGCCCATCGCCCCCCAAGCGAGCCCAGCCGAGCGCCCTTC
>JAAXUL010000071.1 GCA_013336035.1 Chloroflexales bacterium | reverse complement strand
GCGGGCGTAGATCAGCGCGACCGCGCGGCCGCTGCCGCTGTCGCCGCCGGTGATCAGGGCGACTTTGCCCTCGAGCTTCCCGGCGGGCCGATAGCGCGGCGCCTGATACTGCGGACGGGGGTTGAGCTCGTGCTCCAGGCCCGGCTTCTCCTGGTGCTGCTCAGGAAAGGGCGGCTTGGGCTTCGGGCCGCCCTGTGGTGGGTTGGCGGACATCGCTTATGCTCCTTCCGTCTGGTTTCACTTAGTATTGCGCTCCACGGCGCCACGTTTCAGATTCCGTGCCGCTGCGCACCACTCTGGCATAGGCCGGATCTATGCCCAACTACTGGCATAGGTATTGCTCCTCTCAGGGCATCGGCTTGTGGGCTGTATGACGTAGATGCTAGGAGCACGCGCTCGCCCAGCCTCTGGCCGACCTGAAGGAAACGATAAGGAGGCTCACGATGGCAATGACTACGCTTGAGGAGAAATTCGTCCACGACCTCGGCGACATCTACGATGCGGAGCACCGCTTTCTCGAGGCCCAGCGCGAGATGATGCAGCAGGCGAAAGCCACCGAGCTGAAGACGATGATCCGCGAGCATATTGCCCAGACCGAGGAGCAGATCCGCAATCTTGACCAGGTCTACCAGACCATAGGCGCCAAGGCAAAGCGTGTGAAGTGCGATGCGGCGAACGGCCTCGTGATCGAGGGCCAGAAGGGCATGAAGGAGGCTGCCGACCAGCCGGCGCTCCTCGACTGCGTGATCGCCAACACGGCGGCCAAGGTCGAGCACTACGAGATCGCCACCTACCGCGGCCTGATAACGCTTTGTGAGGGGCTCGGCCAGAGCTCGGTGCTTAACCTCCTCGTGCAGAACCTGCAGCAGGAGGAGCAGACCGCCCAGCGCGTGGAGCAGAGCCTGCCACAGCTCGTCCAGAAAGTGAGCAAGCAGCGCGCGGTCGCCAGGTAGGGCGCCCGTCTCGTCTGCCGAGCGAGCGAGGTCTTCAGAGCGATTTCAGCCGCTCTGAAGGCCTCGCTTGTTGCGCGTGTCAGGGGCCTGAACGGCCGCAGGGGCGGGCCAGGAAGCGAGCGCTACAGCGGGCTGTGCCGGCCGACCGTCTCGAGGAGCACCATGATGTCCACCGGCTTCGGGAGATACCCCTCGGCCTGCACCGCGACCGCCTTCACCTGCACGCTGCGATCGGCCGAGAGCACGATCACCGGAATGTGGGCCAGGGATGGGTCGGCCTGCTGTGCCGCGCGAAAGTCCCAGCCGCTCATCACCGGCATCATCAGATCCAACAAGATCAGCGAGGGCAGATCGCCGCCCGCGCGGAGGATCTCGAGCGCCTCGCGCCCATTCGCCGCGCTCTGCACCTGGTAGCCTTCCTCTTCCAGCACCGACGTGAGCGCCTCACGGATAGCAGCATCATCGTCGACGACGAGAATGTAGTTCATTTTTGGCCTTCGCTGTTCCGTTCGGCCACCTGGGCCGCTGAGCCGTCTGTGATCGTTTCGCGGTCCAGTGGGTGCGAGTCCACAGGGCGCAGCTGCGGAAGGCAGACGGTAAAGCGACTCCCCCCGCCCTGCTGGCGCGCCGCGCTCACCCTGCCGTCGTGCAGCTGCACAATCTCTCGGACCACGTACAGCCCGATGCCCATACCGCTGATCTGCTGCTGGTCGGCGTTGGGCGCTCGGTAGAACCGCTCGAAGATCTGTGACAGCGCTTCCTCGGGGATGCCGATGCCCTGGTCGGTCACCACGACACACACCATCCCATCCTGGGGCGACACCGCGGCCGCCACCAGGCCGCCGTTAGGGCTGTACTTAATCGCGTTCTGCAAAAGATTCTGCAGCACCTGCTCCAGGCGCAGCTCGTCGCCGTCCACGATCAGCCCTGTCTCCGGGCCATGGTAGGCGAACTGGTGGCGCTCACTGATCAGCTGCACCTCGGCCAGCACCCGGCGGGTCAGGGCGCAGAGGTCGACCGGTGCCCGGACAAGGCTGAGCTGCCCGAACTCGAGCCGCGAGCTGTCGAGGAGCGCCCCGATCAGCTGCTCGAGCCGGCGCACCTGGCTGACGACCACCCCGAGCGTGCGCTGGTCCTGCGCCGAGAGCAGTGAGGCGCGCGTTACCCGGCGCTGGAGCATATGCGTCTGGAGCTTCAGCGAGGTGAGCGGGGTCTTGAGCTCGTGGGCGGCCACCGAGAGAAAATGATCGCGGAGCTGGCTTGCCGCCTCAGCCTCGGTACGCGCCAACCGCTCGGCCTCGTAGAGGCGCGCGTGGTCGAGGGCTTGGGCGCCCTGACGCGCCAGGGCCTCCAGAAAGGCCCGGTCATCGGCGCTGAAGCGCCGCGGGGCGCGGAACGCCGCATACAGCACGCCCAGCAGCCGCTGATCGAGGAGCAGCGGTACGGCCACCGTCGCCGCGTCACCAGAGCGGGCCCACACCCTGGCGAGGTTTGGCCAGCGCGCGGCCCGCCCCTGCGGCGTCTCGACCGCCACCAGCGCGCGGGCCTCCAGCGCGTCCCGCAGCGGGCCAGGCTCGCTGGCAGCGGATCGGCTAAGCTCGAGCACCAGCTCGGGCGGGTAGCCGCAGAAGCTGATGGCCTCCCATGTGAGGCCATTCTTGCTGAGCACAAAGAGCGCACCAGAGTCCGCCTCGATCGCCGCCAGGCCCTCCCGGGTGATTACATCGGCAGCTTGTTCGGCGGTGTTGGTCGTCACGAGGGCCGCCGTAACCCGCTGGAGCCGGGCCATCTGCTCGGCGGCCCGCTCTGCGGCGCTGCGCGCCTCCTGCGCGCTCTGGTACAGTATGGCGTTGTCGATGGACAGGGCCGCCCGGTCGGCCAGCTCCTCGGCGAAGGTGAGGTCCTCTGAGGTGTAGCGGCGCTCGCTCTCGGCGATCACAAAGCTGATCGAGCCCAGCACGCGCTCGCGGGCGCGGAGCGGCACGATCATCAGCGAGCGGTAGCCGACAGTGCGGAGCAGGCGGAGCTCATGGGGTGTGCGGGCGACGGCCTCGAGCAGCGCATCTGGGATATCGCGGAAGATCTGGGGCTTGCCCGTGCGGATAACATATGGCGCGCCGACCGGCATGTTCGGGTCTATAGGGTACTGGCGGCGCAGCTCGTAGGCCCATACGACCTTCGCCGGATCCCTGTGGGCCGCGGCGACCATCTGGATCACACCGGCATCGTCAAGGAGATCGACCACACACCAGTCGGCCATGCGCGGCACCATCAGGTCGGCAACTTGATGTAAGGTGGCTGGGTAGTCGAGGTCGCCCGCCAGGAGCCGGCTCGCCTCCGCCAGGAAGGTTGCGCGCCCGTGGGCCTGCTCGGCCTCTATGCGCGCGGCCTGTGCGTGTGCCAGCGCCTCGGCGTGCGCCGTCTCTACCTGTTCGCGTGCGGCGAGGTCGCGCACCACCAGCACGGCCCCGATGCTGGCGCCCTCGGGGCTGGACATCAGCGCCGCGTGGGTGTCGATGGGGTGCGCGCTCCCATCCCGCGCCAGGAGGAGGGTCAGGGTAGGGGTGCGGACGACCCGAAACACGGTGCTGATCGGCCGGCCGTGCGCCTCGGCTGCCGCCCAGCCGGTGAGCCTTGCCGCCACCGCGTTCATAAAGACGATGCGCTCCGCCACGTCTATGGCGATCACCGCATCGCCGATACTTGCGAGCGTCACCTGAAGCTGTTCACGCTTCACTGCCGGACCCTTTTGAATGGTTGCTGCGCATGTTGATGCTCGCCTGCTTGATCTAGCCTGCCCAAACTCATTTGCCGTGGCGGGTGAGGCGCGGGGAGGGCAGCGCCCTCCCCGAAGAAACCCCCTTCTACCTGTTAAGCAAGCTTAGACATACTAGCTCTTCGCGTCCTTGGCCACCCACGCCGTAATCTGGCTGACGGCCAGCGAGACGATGCCGCTCGCTCCCACCATCGTGCCGACCGCGAGCGGCCAGTTGGTCGCGCGGGCCTCGCCGAAGGCCGGCTTGCCGGTGATCTTACGCGCGATCTCGATGCTCCCGAGGGCCAGCATGAAGGGCACCACGGAGCCCAGCGCCCCGCCGAGGCCCTGCCGTACGACCGAGCGCTCGAGCTGCCCGCCGCTGATCTCCTCCTGCGAGATCGCCGTGGTGCTCTTGCCGCTCGCGATCGAGCCCGCGGCCACGGCCAGCGAGCCTCCGGTTATGAAGCCTGCGGTGTGCAGGAGAAAGCCCAGCCCAATGGTCTCCAGGTTGAGCCGCACCTGGTCGCGCCGGTTGCCGACTAGCAGGCTCACGCAGCTGAGCAGGTACGAGATAGCCCCCCAGAAGCTCGCGAAGGTAAGCCAGCGTGGAATGTCCTCGCCACGGATCGGCGTCTCCTTGAGCAATTTCGTAGCATTCATCTACCAGGTCTCCTTATTGCTTGTGTCCATGCCCGGTAAGCAGGCATGCTCCTCGGCCTCCAGTAAGCAATGCCTGTGCCAGCTCACCGAGCGAGCGGGGCCAGCCGCGGATGCCGATGGCCGCCGGGGCCGCCTGGTAGGGCTGTGGGTTCTCTGGGTGGCGAGCGCGATGCGCGGCCCGATCTGCCGGGCCAGCCCGAGATCGGCCGGATCATAGGCGCGCCCAGCGACACGCGCCACTACAATGACGCGTGTCGCCGGATCTGTCCCTCAGCGGGAGAGGCGCCTCAGTCGAGCGCTTCCAGGCGCGCAAGGTGCGCAATCACATTCCGCAGCTCAGCTGGCTCCACGGGCTTCGGTACGTAGAGCTGGAAGCCTGCCGCCAGGACCCGCGCCCGCTCTTCCGCGCGCACATATGCCGTCAGCGCGACGGCCGGAATCTCTCCGCCATCATCCGGCGCAAGCGCTCGGATGCTACGGATCAGACCGTAGCCATCCTCGCCCGGCATCGCAATATCGGACACCAGCACATCTGGCCTCCAGCTGCGCAGCGTCGCTAGCGCCTCCCAGGTGCCAGTGCACGTGCGCACGACGGCGCCGCACGAGGCGAGGATGTCGCCCAGCAGCTCGAGGATATCCGGCTGGTCATCGACAATGAGCACGCGCAGCCCGCGCAGCTCGGGCGGGCAGTCGGCCATCGTGTCGCTCTCGACGGCCACATGGCGCGCCGAGGTCGCAGGGCCACCGCTGCTCAGCGGCAGCCGCACCGTAAAGGTGGCACCCTGGCCCTCGCCAGCGCTCGCCGCCTGAATAGTGCCGCCGTGTAGCTCTACAAGGTGGCGTACGATGGCGAGCCCCAGGCCGAGCCCGCCATGGGAGCGGTTGCTGGTGCTGTCGGCCTGACGGAAGCGGTCAAACACAAAGGGCAGAAAGGAAGGGCGGATGCCCTGGCCAGTGTCGCTGACGGTGAGCAGGGCGTCGCGGCCGTCTAGCTCCAGCTGCACCCGGATGATACCGCCAGGCGATGTGAACTTCGTCGCGTTCGACAGGAGGTTCCACACGACCTGCTGCAAGCGGTTTGCATCGCCGATGATCGTGCAGGCCTGCGGGTGCAGGCCGACCTTGAGGTAGAGCCCCTTCGCCTCGGCGGCCGGGCGCACCGTGTCGAGCGCGGCGTGGACCACGGGGATCAGATCCATGGGCTGTGGCTCGATGTGCAGCTTGCCGCTCACGATACCTGAGACATCGAGCAGATCATCGATGATCAGCGCCTGGTCTTTGGCGCTCCGCACCAGCTTCTCCGCCGTGCGGGCGATGTAGGCCTCGTCGCGCTTGCGCGCCTGCAGCAGCTGGGCGTAGGCGAGCATGGCCGTTAGCGGGGTGCGTAGCTCGTGCGAGACGGTCGCCAGGAACTCGTCCTTGAGCCGGCTCGCCTCCTCGGCCTGCGCGCGCGCCGCCTGCTCCTGCTCATAGAGCGTTTGATTCTCGAGTGCGACCGCGGCCATCTGCGCGATCTGCCAGAGCAGCGCCTCGTCGGCCACCGTGAACTCGCCCGTGGCCTTGCCCGAGAGCTGGATCACACCGATGCGCGCGCCGTCGCTGTCGGTGAGCGGCGCGGTCAGCACGCCGTTGCGCGGCGGGGGGGCACTGTGCTGGCTCGCAAAGCTGCGCCAGGCCAGGCGCGTTTCGCTCTCCGCCTGGGCCAGCCGAAGCGGGTGCCGCTCGTTATAGACGAGCCGCTCAACCCCCTCGCCGCTCAGCTGCGCCTGGTATGACTCCCAGGCGGCGTACGGCTCGGGGTGCGAGACGGCGGCCTGGGTCTGCGGCCAGCCGCCGTTGAGGTCGAGCTTGACGACGGCCTGGTTCGCGCCGATCAGCGCCCGGGCCTGGTCAGCAATCAGGTTGAGCACGTCGTCACGCGTCGGCGCCGCGTTGATCGCCAGCGAGGCTGCGTTGAGCTGCTGCAAGCGCGCGGCGTGCTGCCGCTCTTCGGCTAGCCGGTACGCCTGCGCTGCGCGCAGCTGGCGGTCGGCGCGGGCGCGGTCGTAGCTAAGCCAGATGCGCAGCGCTAACTCGCGGATCAGCTCCAGCTCATCGGTGCGCCAAGCGTACGGCTGCCGGTGGCTGACAACCAGCACGAATTTCAAACGCCCGGCGATGAGACAAGGCGCGGCAATACACGAGCCGACGCTGACTTGTTTCAGGCTCTCTAGCCCGGTGGCGGTACGCGGGTCAGCGGCGGCGTCATCGATGACGACATCGTGCCCGGCGACGAGCGTTTGCCAGAAGTCTTCGGAGACCCAGTCCTCTGCGCGATGCACGGCTTTCAGGCTGGGCAGGTCCTGCTCACGGTACTCGTCGAAAATAGTGACCTGGCCGACAGCTTGCTCGACTTCGCAGAACAGACAGCGGGAAAGATAAAGATGGTTCGCAATCTTCTCGCCCGCTCTTCGCATCATCTCGCTGTCGCTCGTGAGCAGCGCCAGATCCGCCGTGATATCGCCAAGAAATCCGGCGTTGAGCTCGCGGCGTTTGTGCTCGGTGATGTTTACCGTCGAGCCGATGAGGCGCCACAGCTTGCCCTCGCGATAGATCGCCGCGTTCTCATCCAGCACCCACACCCACGCGCCGTTTTTGTGACGTATGCGGTACTCACTACGGCAGCCGGGGAGGCCCTCCGCCAGAAGCGCATCGAACAGCGCCCGCATGGGCGCCCTGTCCTCGGGGTGGATCAAGGCGCGCCAGGCCGCGCTCGTGGGCGGCATTTCGCCTTGCTCGTATCCAAGGACTTTCTTGAAGCTGTCGCTCCGCTCGATACGATCGCTCGTCACATCCCAGTCGTAAATGAAGCCATTTGAGGCCCCCTCCGCAATGCGGAAGCGCTCGTTGACGAGCCGGAGCTTGTCTTCCGCCTGCCTTCGCTCGGTAATATCGGCGACGTAGAGCGTCAGGCCTGACGCCGATGGGTAGGCATGATGCTCGAACCAGCGGTTCCAGCGCGCGTAGAAATGCTCGACGTGGACGGGGGTTTGCTCTGCCGCCGCCTGGCGCAGCTTGCGCTCGATCTCTGTGCCGACAGTCTCCGGGAACAGCTCCCAGATACACCTGCCGAGCAGATCCTCCCTGCGCAGGCCTGTCACTTCCGTCACGCGATCATTGACAAAGACATACTGCCAGTCGTGATCCAGCACCAGGAATTGATCGCTGACACTGGCCAGGACGCGCTCTAACTGCTCCCTGGCCGCCTGCGCCTCGGCGCGCAGCTCCCGCTCGCGCTGCGAGGACTCGCGGCGGAGGCGGGCCATGGTCACATGCGCGCTGACGCGCGCCAGCAGCTCGCGCGCGCTAAACGGCTTGACCAGGTAGTCGTCGGCGCCGGCCTCCATGCCTTCGATGCAGGACTCTTCGCCCGCCTGCGCCGACAGCAGGATGACGGGCAGCGTCTTTGTCCGCTCGTCCGAACGTAGCGCGGCCAGCAGCCCGAAGCCGTCGAGGCGCGGCATCATCACGTCCGTCAGCACCAGGTCAAATGGCTGCTCACGCGTCAAGCGCAGCGCCGCCGCGCCGTCGTTGGCGCCCACGACAGTGTACTTCTGGCTCAGCAGCCGCCGGACGTGCTCGCGCATATCCGCGTTGTCATCGACGAGCAGGATATGGGCGGGGGACGTGCTGCTAGCTTCGCGGGTCAGGTGTCGGGTGCTGGGCATTGGCTCGGCCATCACCGCAGAGCCCGCGCTCGGCATCGCGGAGCTGCCTTCAGGGAGCCAGCGCAGCGCCTCTTCGACGTACGTCTCGCCCCTTAGCCCCCCCGTCGCGAGCGTGCTCACCACGCCGATGCGGTCGGCGGGCAGGTGCGCCGCGCCGGCCGGAACGCTGACCGTGAAGGTCGTCCCTCGGCTCACATAACTTTCGACGCGCACCGCACCGCCGTGCAGCTTCACCAGCTCTTGCACCAGGGCGAGGCCGATCCCGCTGCCCTCAAAGGAGCGCCCATGGGCGCTTTTGACGCGGTTGAAGCGCTCGAACAGGTGCGGCAGCTCCTCCGCCGGGATGCCGATGCCGGTGTCGCGGACCGCCAGCTCCACCGCCGCGCCAGCCTGCTGGAGCACGATCTCGATCTCGCCCTCGAAGGTGAATTTAAAGGCGTTGGAGAGCAGGTTGAAGACGATCTTCTCCCACATCTCACGGTCAACGTAGACCGGATCAGCCAGGGGCGGGCAGGTGACAATGAGGCGCAGCCCGGCGCGCTCGATGGTCGAGCGGAAGACGCTGGCGAGGTCTGTCGTGAACAGGGCCAGGTCGGTCGGCTCATACGACGCCTGCGCGCGTCCGGCTTCGAGGCGTGAGAAATCCAGCAGCGTATTGACGAGCTTGAGCAGACGTAGGGCATTGCGGCGCACAATCTCTAGTCGCTCGTGGGCCTCGGCAGACAAGCCGTCAGGTTGGGCCAGTGTATCTTCCAGCGGCCCTAGCAGCAGGGTGAGCGGGGTGCGGAACTCATGGCTGACATTTGAGAAGAACGCGGTCTTCGCCCGATCGATCTCCGCGAGCGCCTCGGCGCGCCGTCGCTCAGTCTCATAGGCGCGCGCGTTGCCAATGGCGGTTACGATCTGGGTCGTGACGCGCTCGATGAAGGTGTGGTAGGCCTCGTCAAAGGCTCGGCGCGGGCTCACCCCCGCGATGAACAGGCCGGCCGGCTCTGTCGCCTGCAGACTCGGAATAGACATGATCAGGGCTCGCTCGACCGCCTCAGGCCAGATCCCGCCTGGCAGCGTAACGCCCAACCGCTCGCCGAGGTAGACGGTCACCGCGGCTTGTGGCGCATGCCCCGCCGCTACGGGCCAGAGCGATGCGCGATCGGCCGGATCGATAGTGGTCGGGCACAGCTGCTCGGGCAGCGCCGCCCCCGCGGCCGCAACGCGCTGGAGCAGCGGCGCGTCATGCTCACGCAGATAGAACAGACAGAACGGCACATCGGCCGGGTTTGCACCGAGCACCTCGGCGGCACGGGCGCACACCTCGGGCGCAGACTGCGCGCCCGCCGTGCGCTCGCTCAGATCGCGCAGGATGCGCGCGCGCCGCTCCTCGATGATGCGAAAGGTGGTCTCAATAACCGCATTGAAGATGCCGACGACGCTGCCGTCCTCGCCGCGGATCGGGCTGAACGTGAAGTTGAAGTAGCACTCTTCGGTGTAGCCGTGGCGGTGCATGGGCAAAAGTTGATCCTGCTGCCACACGCCCTCGCCCGTTCGCTGAACCGCCTCAAACAGGGGGCCGATCTCGGCCCAGATCTCGGGCCACACCTCGCGCCCGGGCCGACCAAGCGCCCCAGGGTGCTTCTCGCCCAGGATCGGGCTCCACGCGTCGTTGTAGAGCAGCGCGAGCTGCGGGCCCCAGTAGATCGCGATCGGAAAGCGCGAGTTCAGGCAGATACCCACCGCCGAGCGGAGGCTCTGCGGCCACGTGTCGGGCGTGCCAAACGGTGTGCTCCCCCAGTTGAACTCGCGCATGCGCGCGCCTATCTCGCCGCCACCATTGAGTACATCCGTCATAGTACAGCGCCCTCCGCGACGAGATCACCCACAGCCTTCTCTGCATGATCAACTGGTGCAACCCTGTGACGACGCCGCAGGATTACACCTCCCCGCTACCCTGCATTCAGCAAGACTTGTGCCACCTCGTCAGGCCCAGCGATCAGGGCGCATCAGCTCAGCAACGAGCAGGTGAGGCAGGCGGCACGCTTCTTGCCAGGCCACGCATGGCGATAGCGCGGGCGCCGGCCCGCGCCCTGCGCCGCCATTAAGGAGCGATTATGCCCGGCATCCTGATTGTCCACGCTTCTCTCGGCACTGGCCACGCCAGCGCGGCTGCGGCCCTGAGCGAGGCATTTCGCCGCCACGAGCGCGACGCCGTCGTGGTCGATGTGCTCGACTACGCCAACCCGATCATGCGCGCGGCCCTCAACCAGTACTTCAAGCAGACCAGCCAGCGCACCCCGCAGCTCTACAAGCTGCTGTACGACCAGAGCGACACCACCGATGTTGAGGAGGCCTTCAGCGGCAACCGCCTGCTGACCAGCCTCGAGCGGCCCTTCCTGAGCCAGTTCGAGCAGCTGGTGGCGGACCTGCGGCCCGAGGCGGTCATCTCGGTCCACCCGGTGCCGGGGCATATTCTGGCCCACAACAAGCAGATCGGCACGCTGCCCCAGCCGCTGTATGTGGTGATCACTGACTATATGGCCCACAGCTCGTGGCTCGTACCGGATGTGGACCGCTACTTTGTGCCCAGCGAGTTTACGCGCCGGGGGCTTATGCTGCGAGGCGTGCCCGATGCGCGGATCGGCGTGACGGGCATCCCCGTGGGGCTAGAGATCACCGAGCCGAAGGAGCCGGCGGCGCTGCGCGAGCGCTACCAGCTGCCCCGCGACCGCCCGGTGATCACGCTCTTCGGCGGCGGCATCGACGCCGAGCGCGTGCGCCTGATGGTCACGCAGATGCTCGACGGCGGTACCCCGGGGGTGCTGGTGGTTGTGGCGGGCCGCAACGAGCAGCTGGAGGCGGCCCTGGCCGATCTGGGCGACGGACCATTTATGGGCCTGCGCCGCTACGGCAAGGTGGACCACGTAGACGACCTGATTGCGGCGAGCGACCTGGTAATCAGCAAAGCCGGGGGGCTGATCGTCAGCGAGGTGATGGCCCGCGGCACGCCCATGGTGATCATCGACCCCGTTCCGGGCCAGGAGGAGTGGAACGCCGATGTGGTGGCCGGCGCGGGCGCCGGCATCCAGCTGCGCATGCCCGAGACGGTGCCGGCGGCGGCCCTCTACCTGCTGAGCCAGCCCGAGCGCCTGGCGCTGATGGGTCGTCAGGCCCGCCTGATCGGGCGCCCCCAGGCCGCCCTCGACATCGCGGAGAGCGTACTTAGCGCGATGGGCGTTGCCAGTCGTTCCCTTGAGGCCTGAGCGCGGGTGAAAATGGCGTCCCTCGGCGCACGCGCCGAGGGACGTCTGGTGGGCTATACGCTGCCCTAAAGTCGCAGTATCAGGCCCTCACCGCCCCGCAACTCGTAGCTCCCCTCCACCCGATCGCCATTGCGGTCGAGGTGGGTCGAGAGCACGATGCTCGCGGCGCCGTCGACGCTGAGGGTGTAGGGCTCGGCGGCGAAGTTCAGGGCGACGAAGAAGCGCTCGCCGCCGTGGAAGCGCTCAAACACGAGGGCCCGCTCGTCGCTGTGCACCGTCCGGTAGCCTCCGGCGACGAGGGCGGGGGTGGAGCGGCGCAGCTCGATCAGGCGGCGGTAGAGGGTGAGCGTGGAGCAGGGGTCGTCGCTCTGCTGGGCGACATTGTGCGCCTGGTAGTCGTCGGCGAGGGGGAGCCAGGGCTCGCCCTGCGAGAAGCCGCCGCCGGGTTGATCATCCCACTGCATCGGGGTGCGGGCGGGGTCGCGACCGAGCCCAAGGTAGGGGTAGAGCAGCTCGCGCGGGTCGGTGATCTGGTCGCGGGGCACCTCGGCGCCGGGCATGCCGATCTCGTCGCCGTAGTAGATGGTGGGCGTGCCGCGCAGGGTGAGGAGTAGCATGGCGGCGACGCGGGCCTGGCTCTGGCCGGCGCGGTCGGCGATGCGCCGCGAGTCGTGGGTGCTGATCGCCCAGTTCGGCCAGCCCCACTCGGGGATCATGGCCATGTAGGCGTCTACGTAGGGGCCGACGATGTCGGCAGACCACTCCACCACCGAGAGCTGGAGGTTGAAGGGCATGTGGAGCAGAGGGCGCTCGGAGGTGCCATAGTAGGCGCGCATGCGCTCGAGGTCGAGGTAGAGCTCGCCGCTGAGGATGCGGTCGTCGTAGGCGTCAACGGTGTCGCGCATCGTGGCGATCACGTCCATCACCTCGGGCTGGTCGCGGGTGAACGTGGCGATCAGCAGGTTGTCGGGCGGCAGGTCGGGGGTGTAGTCGGGGTTGGGCGGGTTGTCGCGGAGCTGGTCGTCCTTGATGATATGCCAGATCGCGTCCATGCGAAAGCCGTCGACGCCCCGATCGAGCCAGAAGCGCATAGCGGCGAGCACGGCATCGCGCACCTCGGGGTTACGCCAGTTGAGGTCGGGCTGCTGGGGTAGGAAGGCGTGCTCGTAGTACTGGCCCGTCTCTTTGTCGTAGGTCCAGGCGCTGCCGCCAAAGCAGCCGACCCAGTTGGTGGGCGGGGAGCCATCCTCGCGCGGGTCGGCCCAGAGATACCAGCCGCGCTTCGGATTGTCCCGGCTGGAGCGCGACTCGATAAACCAGGGGTGGCTGTCGGAGGTGTGGCTAGGGACGAAGTCGAGGATAATTTTGAGTCCGCGGGCGTGGGCCTCTGCGAGAAGGTTGTCCATATCGTCCAGCGTGCCGAAGAGCTCGTGGACGCCGGTGTAGTCGGAGATATCGTAGCCGGACTCGATCATTGGCGAGGGGAAGACTGGCGAGAGCCAGATCACGTCCGCGCCAAGCCACCGGAGATAGTCGAGCTTAGCGATCACGCCGGGCAGGTCGCCCTGGCCGTTGCCGTCGGTATCGTAGAACGAGCGCACCCAGATCTGGTAGATCACCCCCCGCTGCCACCAGGGCAGCGCCTGATCGATGGTTGATGTCTCGCCCGCGCTCGTCTCCCGCTCAGTCGCCATTGTATGCTCCTTGCGTGTATGAAAAACCACCTGGGAGCATGCACGGAGCGTGCCAGCGGATCAGTGCGCTACAGCGGCCGCCTGGGCGTACAGCGAGGGCGCCCCACATTGGGCGCCCTTATGATCTGCCTGGCGTCTCCACGCCGCCGCCTAGCGGCGCGCTAAGCTGGCAGAGGCGGCGAGCAGGCGCTGCGTCCTACCGCTCAACATTCCGGCGGGCTGCCAGTGAGAAGAACAGCACTGCGCCGGCCAGGATCGCCAGGGCCAGCGGGAAGACAAAGCCTGGGAGCATGGGGTCACCCTCGGCAGTGCTCGGCAGAGTGGCGGGGCTTGTGGTGGTGGCCGTGGTGGCCGGCGAGGCTGTGGCGCTCGGCGCCGTGGTAGTGGCGGCCGGCGAGGCTGTGGCGTCTGGCTCCGCTGTGGTGGTGGCCGCCTGGGCCGTGGCGGTGGTGGCCGGGGTGGCCGTGGCGGCCGGGGTGGCGGTGCCGCCCTGGGCGTAGACACCATCCGAGAAGCTGAACGAGAGCGCTGTGAGCAGCGCGATCGCGGCGATGAGACTCCCAATGCTAAGGGCCTTGCGCATGATACCCTCCCTATCCATATGCTTACGCCTCCTCCGATACGAGCGGGCACTTCCCGCAACCTCTCTTCAGGCAATGCCTGTGCCAACTAATCACTTTTCAGCGCCAGACCTGGCGCCACTTGACGATCTGTATCGCGCTAAGGCAAGGGTGCAGGTGCCAGGTTTCAGGCCGAGCACGTCAGCAAGGCCGCGCGCCGACACTGGCATACCCTGTGCTATCCAGTCGTCTTGCGCAGGAGGCCCGCCGGCGCCCTGCCGGAGCGACCGGGCGCTGGGCGCGGCCGCAGCGTACAAGGAGGTTCGCGATGGACTCAAATGCCCTCAATCCAAGCGTCGGCTCGATCATACTGGGGCTACTGCTCGTGCTGATCCTGGCCGGGGTCATCTATGTGATCGGCGTATGGGCGGTGGCCCAGTTCCGCCGTGGCCGCTTGAACGAGGAGACCGACAGCTCGTACCCTGAGACGCCCCAGAGCGGCGCCGACCGGCAGGCCGTGGCTGAAGTGCACGAGCGGGCGCAAACGGCCGAGGCCATGGCTCCCGACCCTGCCACTGACGCGGTCGAGCGCGAGGTTCATGGGAGGCAACAGATGCGCCAGGCCCCCAGCCGATCTGTGCGCCCGGCCGACGCCGCCCAGGCGCCCGACGTCGAGCCCGACAGCGACGCCCCGTCCACCAGCGCCTCACACCCCCCGCGCGCCCCGCTCTGATCAGGCGGGGGCGATCTTCGGCGCCCCCCACCAGGCCGGCGAACACGATGCGGCGGGAAGTCGCTCGGCGCGGAGATCGCCACCGTGTCCGAGCGACTCGACTCTAGGGCAACACACCAGCGCGCTGCGCTTCATCCAGCCGGCTGAGGAAGAGATCCATCCGCTAGCGAACGCCCGGAACCGCGAGAGCGGGCGCATCTACAGCGACGCGCTGGTGGTGCCATACCGCTGAACCGGGGCCGCGGGGCGAAGCACCCCCCAGGCGGAAGTTCTACCGCACGACCGTGTGGAAGTCTACGATGAAGCTGCCGCCCTTTAGGGCGTGCAGAGTATCATAGTCGCGATACGCAGCGTATGGACAAACAGGGTAGAATGGATGCTACACCCCATCCTTCACCCTACGGCACATCCTGTCGAGCCCGACGACCGCGCCGGAGATAACCACTGCCTGGTAAGCGTAGCGCAGGGAGACGGGCACGGCGCATGGGCGAGGCCGCAACTGGCCGTCGGCGCGAGCGAAGGCGCCGACGGTCCCACCTCTTGTCCTGCCCTCCGGCCGGCTACGGGGCAAGGGGCGCCGCTCACCGGCCAGGCGATGATCGTTACGGAAAAAGGTTATGGAGCTCTACGCGGTGGAGGTGCGCACCATCGGTGCGCCTCACCGGGCGCCGATGCGCACGTCTCGCATCCCAGGCAGCCCAGAGGCGCGCAGCGTGTGATGCACGCAGGCACGATGGCGCATGCCGCTCCAGCGCACCCCTCTGGAGTGACCCATGGGCGAATTACAGCAGCAACGAGAACCACTCGTCGACAGCTACCTGGCGGCGGTCTTGTCCGGCGATCGGGTGACGGCCCTCGTGCTGATGCGCGAGGCGCTCGCGGCTGGCATCCCCTTGCCCCTGCTCTACCAGGACGTGCTCCAGCCCGCACTTTACGAGATTGGCCGCCGCTGGGAGCGCGGCCAGATCGATGTTGCCACCGAGCATCTGGCGACCGCGATCACACGCAGCGTGATGGATCAGTGCGTGAGCATCGTGAAGCCCTTGCCGAGCGGGCCGCCGACCATCCTTGCGACCTGTATGAGCCATGAGCTTCATGAGCTGGGGCTGCGCATGGTCGCGGATAGCCTGGAGCTGGATGGCTGGAATGTCCTTTACCTTGGGGCCAACATGCCCCTGGATCCCATCGTCGCGCTGGCGGTGCAGTACCGCGTCGCCGGGGTCATCGTCTCCATCACCCTCGGCAAGCAGGCCCGGCCCGTGTATGAGCTGGCCCAGGCGCTCCGCCAGTCGCCCATCGGGGCGACGGTGAAGCTCCTGGTCGGCGGGCAGCCGTTTCACCGCATCTCCGGGCTGTGGCGCCAGGTTGGGGCTGATGGCACGGCGCCGGATGCCATCGGGGCCGTGGAATGGGTTCGTAGCCAGGTTCCGCTCGTCCGGGAGCCGCCCTTGCCGGTCATGGCCCGCTGGGACGCGGTGCTCACGACGCTTGACCAGAACCGGGCGCTGCTGCTCGGCCTGGTCGCCGATCAGCTCACTTATACCATCCCGCTGCTGGCCGTCCCGCCCACCGCCACGGATTTCGCGCGTGAGCAC
Organism: Chloroflexales bacterium; assembly: GCA_013336035.1. Lineage (GTDB taxonomy): Bacteria > Chloroflexota > Chloroflexia > Chloroflexales > Chloroflexaceae > CAIWXH01. Next base: position 322 of record JAAXUL010000071.1, on the reverse strand, counting down.
CAGCGTCAGATGTATGATGCGCTTGCGTCCCTGCACGACACGGTGCAGGCCGCGTGGGTGCATGAGCAGGTGCTCGTGGATGAGTTCGTGTGGGCGGGACGGGTGCTCACGCGCTGGGGCGTGACCAGCGAGCACGTCGCGCAGATGATCGACTGCTACGTGAGCACGGCCCAGACGCTGCGCCCATGGGAGCCAGAGGCGCAGAGGGTGCTGGAGGAGCTGCGCGACTACCTGCACCACCTCGCCCGCACCACCTTTCCCGCGACCGAGGGGCCATAGCCCAGTGCGGGATGGGCTGGCGGTTTCCGCCAACAGGGGGCCG
>JAAXUL010001406.1 GCA_013336035.1 Chloroflexales bacterium | reverse complement strand
CCGCTGCGCCTGGCGCTGGATATCGACGCCGCCCTGGATAGGCTGATCTCCACCCAGGCCGATTCGGTTATCAGTGTCGTCGATGTCGGCGCCATTCACCCGGCGCGCATGCGCATCATCGTATCCGACGAAGCCGGCGAGCGATTGGCGGACTTGCCCTGGGTCGAAGGCACACCCTACCAGGAGCAGAAAGAAATGCAGCGCCGCCAGGAACTGCGCTGCACTTTACCCGACGCAGGCACCGCCGCGCGGCGCTCGTTCACCGTGCCGCCAGGCCAGGGCCTCAGCGAGCGCGACCTCGCGCGGGGCGCCGTCGAGGACTTCTTCAGCGAGCGGCCGTGGGCCCCCTGGATCATCGTCGCCTTCCTGATCGGCTATCTGCTGGGACGCCGAAGGTAGACCTTTCCCGCCATCCTGTCTAACAAGGAGGTTAGCTCTGTGACAACGATCACCGTCACTGTGAACGGCAAGCAGCACAGCGCCGAGGTCGAGCCCCGCACCCTGCTCGTCCACTTCCTGCGCGAGCAGCTGAACCTCACCGGCACCCACATCGGCTGCGACACCAGCCAGTGCGGCGCCTGTGTGGTCCACATCAACGGCGAGAGCGTCAAGTCATGCACGACGCTCGCCGTGCAGTGCGACGGCGCAAGCATCACCACGATCGAGGGCCTGGCCCAGGGCGGGCAGCTCCACGCCCTCCAGGAGGGCTTCTGGGAGAAGCACGGCCTGCAGTGCGGCTTCTGCACCCCCGGCATGATTATGTCCGCCGCCGACCTGCTCCAGAAAAATCCCAACCCGAGCGACGACGAGATCCGCCACGGCCTCGAGGGCAACCTGTGCCGCTGCACCGGCTACGAGAACATCGTCCGCGCTGTGCGCTACGCCGCCGAGAAGATGAATGCCGTGCCGGCGGACTAGCTGCTCGCAAGCCCTGCTTACGACCCTGCCTGACGCAGCCTCTTTTTGGAGGCATTTTTGACTCTGCTGGCGAACCCTCGCTGAGCGTTTCTGAGGGCGCTGAAGCTTGGATTGGGCGCAGCCTTCTGGTATGCTTCCGAGCTACCCTCATCTGGAGTACTCGGCCAGCGGCTCTGCAAAGGAGAAGGTCATGTCGCTACGTTCGCCGTGCTTGTACGTGATCCCCGAAGAAACCGTGCGTGTCGCCCGCGCGGCTTTCCCCAAGGGAACGCTTGTGATGCAGGTCTACGACGCGCTCGGCCCGCTCTTCACCAATGCGCAGTTTGCTGCCCTCTTTTCGCCGACGGGACAGCCCGCCGAAGACCCAGCCCGCCTGGCCCTCGTCCTGGTGCTCCAATTCCTTGAAGGGCTCTCGGATCGCCAGGCGGCCGACGCGGTGCGCGACCGCATTGCCTGGAAGTATGCCCTGGGCTTGGAGTTGACCGACCCCGGCTTCGATGCCTCGGTGCTCAGCGAGTTTCGTGACCGCCTGATCGCCGGCCAGGCCGAACAGTTGCTCCTCGATAGTCTGCTTGAACGGCTCCAGGATCTTGGCCTGCTCAAGGCCCGTGGGCGCCAGAGGACGGACTCAACCCACGTCCTTGCGGCCATTCGTACCCTCAACCGCCTAACCTGTGTGGGTGAGACAATGCGTCAGGCCCTCAATGCGCTCGCGGCAGAAGCCCCCGACTGGCTGCGCGCCCAGGTGCCCCACGACTGGTTTGACCGCTATGGGCGCCGGCTTGAAGAGGCACGGCTTCCCCGAGAAAAGACCGCTCGGGCCGCGCTGGGCGCTACCATTGGCAGCGACGGCTTCTGGCTCCTGACCTTGCTGGAACATCCCGACGCCCCAGCGGATCTGCGCGCCTTGCCGGAAGTGCAGATCCTGCGGCGGATCTGGTGGCAGCAATATTACGCGCCACAGCCGGAGCGGGCCGTACGATGGCGTGATGATGATGATACGCCGCCGCCCGGCCAGTTGATCCATTCGCCCTACGATATCGAGGCCCGCTACAGCACCAAACGCGACCTGACCTGGGTCGGCTACAAGACCCACTTGACCGAGACCGTGCGCCGTGTCACACGCCCCATGATCTCCGCCGCAGGCGGAAGTGACTCGAAAGGAGGTCACTGGGTCACCCAGCCGACCGGATGTGGAAACACAAATGGGAAAGCAGCATGCTGGGAACGCC
>JAAXUL010001405.1 GCA_013336035.1 Chloroflexales bacterium | reverse complement strand
TCGGCGAGAAGCTCGACAAGGGCAACTTCTACCGCAAGATCAAAGAGTCTGACCTGCTCGAGGAGACGCCGCTCACGCGCGAGGGCCGCGGCCGCCCTACCCGTCTCTGGCGCTTCCGCCGCGAGCGCGCCGGCGACAAGCAGTTTGTGTTTCGCTGGCGCGAAGATCGCCTGGACAAATAGCATCGGGGGGGCCTGGCCCCCCCGATGCTTGCGGCGCGCTCAGCGCGGTGCTACACGATACGGAAGTAGGCGATCGCCTTGTGCCCGCTGCTCACCCCCTCGAAGGTGACCGCGTAGATACCCTTCGGGAAGTCTGGCTGGCTGCTGAAGGTGACGACATCGCTGACGCCCGCGCCGTCGGCGCTGACCTGGAAGGGCGCGCCGAAGACGCTCTGGTCGGGGCCGGTGACATAGACGCCGATGCGCTCGCCCGCCTTGAAGCCGCTCCCGCGCATCTGGAACACGGTGCCGCCGGGCCCTGCCGTCGGGGTCACCTCGGCGTTCACCGAGGCGGGCACCGAGCTATCGCCGGGGGGGGGCTCGGCCGGCGCGGTCACGCGGAAGTAGGCGATCGCCTTGCGCCCGCTGCTCACGCCCTCGAAGGTCATCGCCCAGACCCCGCGCTGCGAGCTGACGCCAGAGGTGTAGCGCACCTCCTCGGTATTGCCATCGCTGCCCGCGCCGACCTGGAAAGGCGCGCCGTCCACGCTCTGGTCAGGCCTGGTGACATACACGCCCACCTGCTCGCCCGGCTTGAAGCCCAGGCCCTGGCCGGCGAAGGTCGTCCCGGCGGGGCCGCTCGAGGGGTTGATCCGCGCGTTCACTGGTGCTGGCACATCGGATGCCGGGGGCGTCGTGGGCGTCGTGTTGCCGCCGCCGCCTACCTCGCGGCCCAGCAGGCCCAGCAGGACCGCATTCGGGCCAACCTCGGGGTGCAGCTCGAAGCGGGCGCGCTCGAACCACTGGGTCAGGTAGGGCTTGCCGTCGCTGCCATTCTCTACGGCTGCCTCGGTGATCGGCAGGCCGAAGAGGGCCAGGCTCTCGGCGGCGCTGAAGCCGCGCCGCCCATCGAGGTTCAGGCCGTTGCTGCTCCAGTAGCTCAGGATCTGGTCGCAGACCAGGTGCTGTGTCTCGCCAAAGTACTGGCAGCCCGCGCGGCTAGCCACCGGCGCCTTCGGCTGCCCCTCCCACGGGCGGCCCAGCTGGGCCAGCCGATCGACGCCCAGGCGCCCCAGCAGCACATCGTAGGGCCGGGCATTCTCGGGGTGCAGCTCGAAGCGGTTGCGCTCGAAGGTCTGGACCAGGAACTGCCCGCCGCCCACGCTCTCCTGGCGGGCCGGGCTGATCGGGAAGCCAAAGACCGGCAGGCCACCATTCTGCTGCCAGTACTCCGCGAAGCGCCCCTCAATGCAGTCGGGAACCTCGGCGAAGCATAGCCGCGACTGCTGCGCCTGGGCCGGCGCCACGGGCAGCGCCGTCAATGCGAGCATCAGGGCAACGAGCAAAGACCCCGCCACTCTTGCGATGCGAACCATACATGGTTCTCCTTACAATTAGCAGAGACGCACAGCTGCGATATGTGCGCGCCTCGGTGCGCGCCACCTCGAATGCTAACACCATCAATGTGAATTCGCTTAAAAACTTTCTCACCATTGCGAAACCTTAACCTCGGTGGTGGCGCGCCCCTGTGGTAAGATGCCCCCATGAGACGAGCCCTTAGATCGCTGATCCTCGCCCTTGCTGCCCTCGCCCTGGCCGCGTGCGAGGTGATCTCAGCGCCCTTGTCCGGCCCCCTGGGCTCCGCGCAGACCGCCCCCGCGCAGGTCTCCCCGACGCCCACTGTCCCCGCCCCCGTCCTGCTGCAGCGGGCGCTGGCGGCCCGCGCCGCCGCCGACGACAGCGCCGCCGCCGCCGACCTTAGCGCCCTCATCCAGGCCTACCCCGACGCCCCCGAGGCGGCCCAGGCCCGCTACTACCTCGCCGAGAGCTACGCCCTGCGCGGCCGCTGGACCTCGGCCGCCGAGCTGCTGCGCGTCTTCTTCGAGGCCGCCCCGCGGGACGAGCCCCTGCGCGCCGCGGCGCTCTTCTGGCTGGCCCGCGCCCCCGAGGCCGCCGGCGCCCACGAGGCCGCCGTGGCCGCCTACGGGCAGT
>JAAXUL010001404.1 GCA_013336035.1 Chloroflexales bacterium | reverse complement strand
GGTCGAGGTACTTGACCTGCCGCCGGCCCACCTGCCCCAGTTACGTCATGCTGAGCGTATTCGCCGCCAGTTTGCGGTCAACGTGGCGCTCATCAGCCCGTTCTACTTCAACCTGCCCACGCACTATTTGGCGATGGTGCCGGTACTGTGGGCTTGGGAACAGGAGCGCAGCGACTTATGGGCTTCGTTACGTGACTTGGCCCTAATGGCACGGGCCTACTACTCCGTGCTGCCCCAGACCGATGCCTCGCTCCGCGGCGCCCTACGAGGTGCTGCCAAGCTTGGCTTGGTGGAACTCCAGGCAGATCGGGCTCGGCTCACCTTTACTGGCCGAACTGTCACTGCCTTACTCCCAACAGCATCAAATCTTGCCCAGATCCACACCCAGCTGGTAACGGGCAGCCGCGGGGAGACCCTGGCCGCACTGCACCCCCAAGCCGGCGCCGTGCTCCGCCTGCTCATTACCACCGACCCCATTGCCCAGCTCCTGATCGATACCCTTCAGGCAGCGGGATCTCCGCTGTCGATGCGTGCCCTCGTCCTGCTTAGCGCAGAGCGAGATAAGGCGCTGACGCCAGCAGTCTTCTTTCATCCAGAGGCAGTAGCCACAATCACAGGCGATGACGGGCAGATCCTCTGGCACAAGGTGGAGGCACAGCACTTCCGATCAACGACCTTCATGCAGTACAAGAGCGTGCTAAAACATGCGGGCATCGTCGCACCTCACACGCTTGGGGGCAGCTCGTCCAAGACCTATGATCCTGATCGAGATATCTGGGAGCTTGCTGTGCAGGCACGCGAATAACCAGAGACCTGCAGAGAACGTCGAAGCTGCGGTCTGTAGGGCTGACTCTAGACTTCGCTCAGCTACTCAGATCCCTGCTCGGTCAATGGCGTCGCGCAGGTCGTCGTCGTCGGGTACGGTATAGATGCCAGTGGTACTGAGCCGCGAGTGCCCGAGCACCCGCTGTACCTCGCTGAGATCGGCGCCGCGCCGGAGCATCCGGCGGGCCAGCGAGTGGCGGAGCGCGTGGGGCGACGCCGTATCGAGCTGGGCGGCCATCTGGAGGAGTTGGCCAACCCGCTCGAGCCGGGGCTCTCGCTTTGCCACGGTACGCAGCTGCTCGGCGGCCCGCTGGCAGAGCACGGCAATGCGGTGGCGCACCAGGCGCGTGCTCATCCCTGGTATCAGCGGGTGCCCCGGCTTCGTGCGATCCTGGGCCATCAGCAGTGGCTCGTGCTCGACATTGCTGCCAATCGCCGGCAGGCCAGCTGGGCAGCGCAGCTCGCGGAGGTAGCGCCGAATCAGGGAGACCGCGTCAGTATGCAAGGGAATGCGGCGGGCTTTCCGCCCTTTGCCCCGGCGCACAATTACGCTGCCACCATCAAGATCCAGGTCACGGAGCTGCACATCACACGCCTCCTGCGAGCGCAGGCCAGCGTAGGCGAGCAGCGCGAGCAACGCCCCGTCTCGCAACCGGATGCGAGGCTCCGACTCAGCCTGCACCGCGCGCAGAACAGCATCAACAGCATCGTCCGGCAGGGAGCGCGGCCCGTGCTCCTCTAGCGGAAGGTCGTGGATGTCTTTCGCAGGGCTCTCGTGAAGCAAGCCTTCAGAGACCAGCCAATCGCCGAAGCGGCGTAGCGTCGAGAGACCGCGATTTATCGTTGTCGGCTTGCGCTCCTCGACATCCTGGCGGTGGCGCATCCACGCGACGATATCCTTGGCCAGCAGTTGGGACGGATCGAACGCACGTCCGCGTTGCTTCTCCCACCAATTGGCGAAGGTGGCAAGGTCAGCGCGAGCGGCGCGCTGTGTCGCCGGCTCACGGATCGTGGCGACATAGCGGGTCACAATGTCGTTCATCGTTTTTGATCAGGAGTTATCAACAAAGCGAACCGTCACTTCCTCGCGCCACCCACCTGCTCCATTGGGGACCAAGTGAACAAAGATCAGCTCACCAGTCGGCTCGAGCGTGTCCGGGTCACAGCAGATCCAGCCCTGCTCGTTCGCCTCATTGATGATCACCTCGATCTGTTCCTGGCGCTCCGGTGCCATCACTGGCGGCCAGGGAGCTAGCCACGCCTCCCGGCGCTCCGGCGAAAAGATCGGAAGAGCG
>JAAXUL010000567.1 GCA_013336035.1 Chloroflexales bacterium | reverse complement strand
TCCCTCGGCCTGGAGCTGAGCCCCGCCGTCGCGGCGGCCTTGCCCCTCGCCCTCGCGCGCGCCGAAGCCATCCTGATCGGCTGGGGCCTGCTGACGCCCTGCGATCGCAACTGAGGAACGTGTGGGGAAACCGGGTTTCCCCACGCCCCTGCTGCCGATGATGCGGGGGCCAGCCCCCTTCGACAGACCCTCTGCAGGAGTTCTTTATGAGCAAAACGACCTACACCCTGCCCCCCGAGCTGGCCTACGACGCCGCGCAGCACACCTGGGTGCGCTACGATCCTGAGACGGGCGTGGCCACGGTGGGCCTCGATGCCCTGGGGCAGGCCTCGATAGGCGACCTGGCCTACCTGGTGCTGCCGGCCGTCAGCGCGCCCCTGCGCCGGGGCGGCGCGGCCGGCTCGCTGGAGGCCGCCAAGATGACCGGCGACGTGGTGAGCCCCCTGACCGGGACGGTGGTGGGGGTGAACGCCGCGGCCATGCGCGACCCATCGTTGGTGAATCGCGACCCCTACGGCGCCGGCTGGCTGCTCCAGATCCGGCCCGCCGACTGGCCGGGCGAGGTCGCGGCCCTCATCACCGGCGCGGCCGTCGCACCCTGGGCCGCGGCCGAGCTGGCGCGCTACGAGCGGGAAGGCTGGATCGTATGAGCGCCTGGCGCCTGATCGCCGACGACGACGTCACCGCCTCATTCGGCCTGGCGGCCGACGAGACCCTCACGCGCCGGGTGGGTATGAGCCAGTCCGTCCCGACGCTGCGGCTCTACACCTACGCGCCCCACTGTGCTCTGGTGGGCCGCTTCCAGCGCCTTGAGAGCGAGCTCCGCGTGGAGTACTGCCGGGCCAACGGCATTCCCATGAACCGGCGGCCCACGGGCGGTGGCGCGATCCTCATGGGCGCAGGCCCCCTCGGCGTGGCCCTGATGCTGCCGGGCGACGGCGAGCAAGCCTACCGACGCGCCCGCGACCAGATGGCTCAGGTCTCCGAGGGTATCCTCGCCGGTCTGCGCGCCCTCGGCGTCGCGGCCGAGTTCCGCCGCAAGAACGATATCGAGGTCAACGGGCGCAAGATCGCCGGCGTCGGCATCTACCACGCGCCGGGGAGCGGTGTGCTCTTCCACGCCTCGGTGCTGGTTGAGCTCGACGTCGCCCTGATGCTCAGGACGCTCAACATCCCCATCGAGAAGCTCTCCGATAAGGAGATCGCCGCGGTCGCGGCGCGGACATCCACCGTGCGTCGCGAGCTGGGACGTGCTATTGCGGTGGACGAGGTGCGCCAGGCCATCGCGGCGGGCTACGCGAGCACCTTTGGCGTCACCCTCGCATCAGGCGACTTCACCGCCGAGGAGCGGGAGGACATCGCAGCCCTCGAGCGCGACAAGTACCTGACCGACGCTTGGATTTTCCAGGCTACCGCTGTGCCCGACTCGGCAGCCGCGGCGCGGCTGAAGACGCCCGGTGGGCTGCTCGACATCCGGGTTGCCCTTTCCGGCCGGATGATCAAGTCGGCCTTCGTGGGCGGTGACTTCTTCGCCGCCGACAACGCCGTGGCCGATGTCGAGGCCCGCCTGCGCTGGCACCCCGCCGAGCCCGAGGCGATCGCGGCCACCCTGCGCGCCACCTACGCGCGCTGGCCCATCGAGCTGGAGAGCATCCCCCTCGACGGTCTCACCGAGGCCGTCCTCGCCGCTGTGGCCCAGGCGTCTGAGGCTCAGGAGGTTGCGGCATGAGTGCCGCGGTCAGCTTGCAGGAGGTTGACGCTGTGCCCACCGTCGACGCGGAGCTGTTCGCGCAGCGACGGGCAACCTTTGGCGACGCGATCCGCTTCTACACACCGGGCCTGCGGCGCTACAAGACCGCTGAGTACGACGGGCAGAACGCGGCGGCCTTCGTCTCGGTGAGCCTGACCGGCGCTGCCTGTGCCCTCGGCTGCGAGCACTGCAAGACCGCCATCCTCCACAGCATGGTCAGCCTGCCGCGCGCTGGCGGCTCGCTCTACGAGCTGTGCGCCGGGCTGGCTGAGCGGGGCGCACGCGGGGTGCTGGTCTCCGGGGGGAGCGACCGGCAGGGCCGCGTGCCCCTGCTCCGCCATATCGACGACCTCGCCCGCGTCCGGCGAGAGCTGGGGATGCGCGTGCGCGTCCACACCGGCCTGCCCGACGAGGAGACTGCGGCGGGCCTGGCCGCGGCGGGGGTTGACGCGGCCCTGCTCGACATCATCGGCCACGCCGACACGATCCGCCAGGTCTACCACCTCGACGAGGACCCCGAGGCCTACGACGAGGCCATGGAGCGGCTCGAGCGCCACAGGGTCCCGACGGTGCCACACATCGTGCTCGGCCTGCACTTCGGGCGCATGCTCGGCGAGGCGGAGGCCCTGCGTATCGTCGTGCGCCACCACCCCCAGCTCCTGGCCCTGATCATCTTGACGCCGCTGCGCGGCACAGCCATGGCCGGGGTGACTCCGCCAGCGCTGGGTGAAGTGGCCGACTTCTTTGCGTTGGCCCGCCGCGCCCTCCCACACACCCCCGTCGTGCTGGGCTGCGAGCGGCCCCTGGCTGACTACAAGCGCGCCGTCGACCGGCTGGCGATCGACGCGGGGCTCAACGGCATCGCCTTCCCCGCCGCAGGCGCCGTCGTCTACGCCCAGTCCCGCGGCCTGGAGCCCACATTCATCGACGCCTGCTGCGGCGTCGCCTGGTGAGACAAGCTTATGGCGAAGGTTACCGTCCCCACCGACCAGCAGGCCGAGCTGTACCAGATCAGCCCGGGCTCTGTCCGCATCAGCACCGCTGCCGCGATGGCCCTGGGCCTGAAGGGCGGGCGCCTCTACCGCGACGCGGCCTGCGGCTGCATCAACCTCATCCAGAACTACCCCGAGGGCTGCTACGCCAACTGCGCCTACTGCGGCCTGGCCCGCGAGCGCCCCGGCGACCCCGAGGAGAACAGCTTCATCCGCGTCGCCTGGCCGCTCCACCCGACCAGCGAGGTGGTGGCGCGCATCGCCGCGAAGGAAGCTGGCGGCGAGGTCGGGCGCGTCTGCATCTCGCAGGTGCATGATAAGCGGGCCTACCCTGACCTGCTCGCCATCCTCGCGCAGGTGCGCCAGGCCGCCCCCGCGGTTCCCGTGGCCGCCCTGGTCAGCGCCGAGCTGCTCGACGAGGCGAAGCTGCGCGAGCTGAAGCACCTTGGCGTCGATACGATCGGCATCGGCCTTGACGGGGCCAGCGAGGCGATCTTCAACCAGACACGCGGCCAGGGCGTGCGTGGCCCCCACAGCTGGGCCGGCCACTGGCGGATCGCGCGCCTGGCCCGCCAGATCTTCGGCCCGCTGCGGGTCAACCTGCACGTCATCGTCGGCCTGGGCGAGACCGACCGGGACCTGGTGGAGCTGTTCTATCAGCTGCGGGACGAGCAGATCGCCTGCTACCTCTTCTCGTTCAACCCGGAGCCGGGGACGGCCCTCCAGCACGCGCCGCGAGCGTCGCTCACCCGCCATCGCCGCATCCAGCTGGTGAAGTACCTGATCGAGGAGCGCGAGCTGCCGCACGGCGCCGTGGCCTTCGACGAGCTCGGGGCGATGATCGGCCTGCGCGCCCCCGCCGCCGTCGTGGAGGAGGCGATCGCCGCGGGCGAGCCCTTCATGACCGACGGCTGCCCCGACCGCCACGGGCGCATGACCTGCAACCGGCCCTACGGCTCCTACCGGCCCGGCGAGCCCTTCCGCGACTACCCGTTCCAACCCACGGCGGAGGACGTCGCGGTGATCCGCGGCCAGCTGCGCCTCGCTGAGCTCGACCGCGGTGAGTGAGCCGATCCGCCTGATCGATCTCGGTCCGGCTCCGTTCTGGCAGACCCAGGCGGTCTACCACGCGGTGGCTGGGCTGATGCACCAGGGCACGCCGGATACGATCATCCTGACCAGCCCGCGCACGCCCTACCTCTGCCTGGGCTACCACGACGCCTACGACGCGGTGCTCGACCGGGCGGCGGTGGCGCGGCGCGGGCTGCCGGTGATGCGCCGGCGGGTCGGCGGTGGCACGACCTACCTCGACGCCGACCAGATCTTCTACCAGTGCGTGACTCACCACCGGCGTGTGCCCGCCGCCTTCAGCGCGGTCTACGCCCGGATGCTCGCGGCACCGCTGGCGGTGCTGCGCCGCCTGGACCTGCCCGCCGAGCTGCGCGACACGGTGGAGCTGGAGGTTGAGGGGCGGCGGGTGGCGGGGATCGGCGGCGGGCGGATCGGGGAGGCCTCAGTCGTCGTCGGGAACCTGCTGCGCGACTTCAACTACCAGGCCATGGCCGAGGTCTGGCAGGCGCCGTGGCCGGGCTATCGCGCCCTGGCGGCGGAGGCCCTGGCGGACCGGATCACGACCTTACGCCGGCTCGGCACCGACCAGCCCCTTGATGAGCTGGCACGGATGCTGCGCGACGCCTTCGCCGCGACGCTGGGCCGGCCCCTGGTCTCTGGCCGGCTCAGCGCTCAGGAGTGGCGCTATGCCCGCCGCCTGGGGGCGCGGATGCTAGCCCCGGAGTATGTCGCTTTGCGTGAGGATCTCGGGACGCCCAGCGTGCCGCGCGCGCTGAAGGTGGCGGGCGGGGTGTTTCTCCACGCAGTCGAGGCCGACCTGGGCGGAGCCGTCCTACGTGCGAGCCTGCGCGTCCATGGCACCACCATTGCCGCCGCGCGCGTCGAGCCGTGCCCCGGCCTGGAGCGCGCCGCGATCGAGCACGGCCTGACCGGCATCCCGCTTGCCAGCTGGCGCACCGTAGTCGCGCAGCTGGCCGGGTGAACGCCACAGGGAGAGCTGAAAGCTGAGAGCTGAGAGCTGAGAGCTGAAACGCTGCGCACAATTTCTCAGCTCTCAGCTTTCCCCCAGTGGAGCTGGTGCCGACGACGTGCTACGCGATGGCGCGGATGGAGCGGCGGCGGGCCGAGTAGTAGAGCGCGACGATGTTGAAGACCATGTGGAAGAGGTAGGTGAAGGGGAACAGCGTGAACAGCAGCGTGCCCAGGGCCGCGTGCAGGAAGACGATCCCCTCGACCACCTCCAGCCGCGCCAGCAGCTCGGTCCAGATGATTGAGAAGATCAGCAGCCGCACCGCCAGGCGGTCCCAGGTCAGGCGGCCCTTGACCCGCACGCCCTTGGAGGCCGCGTCGATGTCGGCCACCACCGCCCCGTTGCGCCGGCGCAGCAGCGTGTAGACCAGGTGCAGGTTGCCCACCACCGCGAAGCCCACCGCCACCCAGGTCACCGCCACGAACACCGGCGCCAGGCTGCCGAAGAGGAACTGCGCCGCCAACGCCTCGCCATTGCCGAAGACGATCGCCAGCAGGTTGGCCGGGCTGTAGTTGAAGCTGTGCTCCAGGTGCCGCCCGATGTCGGGCACCGGCTGGCCCACCAGGATGCGCGCGATCAGGATCAGCGCCGAGAGCGTGTAGCCGCTCACCTCGGTGATGATCGCGATGTGGTAGAGCATGTAGCCCCGGCTCCAGGTCTGGTTCGCTTTCTTGTGGAAGTGGGTCACCGGGCCGGTCAGCACCGCATTGGCGCCCTTGAGCAGCCCCAGGTCCCGGCTCATCAGCGGGAAGCCGCGGTTGCGCCCGCGCGCCGTGGGGTGGACCACCAGGGCCTTGG
>JAAXUL010001403.1 GCA_013336035.1 Chloroflexales bacterium | reverse complement strand
GCCCAGGGCGCACCGGCCCGCCTGCGTGCTGATCGACGCTATGCTGCCAGATATGAGCGGTCTAGCGGCCCTGGCCACGCTAGTCGAGGCGACCGACGGCAACGCGCCGGTGATTATGCTGACCGGGACGAGCAACTCGGGCCTTGCGGTCGAGGCGCTGAAGTTGGGCGCCCAGGACTGCCTGGCAAAGGATCGGCTTATCGCCGCGGATCTCCAGCGCGCCATCGCCAACACGCTCGAGAAGGCGCGCCTGCGCCATGAGCAGCAGCAGACGCTGGCGGCCCTGCGCGCGAGCGAGGAGCGCCTGCGGCTGGCCCTCGACGCCGGCCGGCTTGGCACCTGGCGCCACGACATAGCGACGGACCGCATGGACCTCGACGCGCGCGCGAGCTTCATCTACGCCCAGCAGAGCGGCCTGAGGCTCATGGACTGCCTCGCCCGCGTACATCCCGACGACGTCCCAGGGCTCAAGGAGACCATCGCGCTGGCGCACCAGTCGGCGACCGGCGATGGACGTTTTGCGGCTGAGTTCCGCCTGATCCACTCCGGCGGCGTGCGCTGGATCGCGACGCACGGGCGGGTGCTCTTTAAGGGCACAGGCGCCGCGCGCCGCGCCGTGGAGGTGATCGGCACCAGCCAGGACATCACTGCCCACAAGGCGGCCGAGGAGGCCCTCAGGCGCTCTGAGGCCACCTTCACCGCCGCCTTTAATGCCGGCCCGCTCGTCATGAGCATCACCCGCCTCGCCAATGGCCAGTTTGTGGCCGTCAACGACAGCTTTGTGCAGAGCACCGGCTATACGCGGGAGGAGGTGCTGGGCCGCACCCCGCTAGAGCTGGGGCTGTGGGTAGACCCGGCGCGCCGCGACGAGGGGCTCCAGAGCCTGCGCCAGGGCCAGCCGCCGCGTCAGACCGAGGCCGACTTTCGCCTCAAGCGCGGCGAGATCCGCACCTACCTGCTTTCGGCCGACCGGATCGAGATCAACGGCGAGCTGTGCGCGCTCACTGCCCTGACCGATATCACCGCCCGCAGGCAGGCCGAGCGGATCCTCGAGCACTACCATCTGCTCTCGGAGCGTACGCGCGACATCGTGCTCTTCGTCCGCCCCGATGGCGGGATTGTCGAGGCCAACGCGGCCGCGGTCGCGGCCTACGGCTACGAGCGCGCCACGCTGCTCGCCCTGAACATTGACGACCTGCGCGACCCGGCGACGGTGTCGCTGGTCGAACCCCAGCTGGCCCAGGCCAATCAGACGGGCATCCTGTTCGAGAGCATCCACCGCCGGCAGGATGGCGCGACCTTTCCGGTGGAGGTCAGCTTGATCGGCGCGGAGCTCGGCGGCGAGCGCTTGCTGATGAGCATTATCCGCGACATCGGCGAGCGAAAGCGCGCCGAGGCCGAGCGATTACAGCTTCTGGACAACGCGCAGCAGGCCCGCGCAATCGCCGAGGAGGCCGTGCAGGTCCGTGACCAGTTCCTCTCGATCGCCGCCCACGAGCTGAAAAACCCGCTGACGGTGCTCTTCGGCAACGCCCAGCTGCTTGAGCGGCGCACAGCCCACACCGGCGAGCTCTCTGAGCCCGAGCAGCGCATGCTGCGCACGATCCGCGAGCAGGCCCACAGGCTCAATCAGATGATCACGTCGCTGCTGGATGTCTCGAGAATAGAGATGGGGCAGCTGCGCCTGACCCCGACCAGCCTCGACCTTGGCATACTAGTCGGCCGCATCGTCGAAGAGACGCGGCTCACCCTGACCATGCATACGCTTCACTACGAAAGCCCGGCAGAGGCGATGATCATTACCGGCGATGCGCTACGTCTGGAGCAGGTGGTCCAGAATCTGATCGGTAACGCGATCAAATACAGCCCCGCGGGCAGCCCTATTACTATTCGGGTCGAACGGCGCGCGGGGGTGGGGCACATCAGCGTGACAGACGAGGGCATCGGCATCCCTGAGGAGGCGCTGCCCCACCTTTTTCGACGCTTCTACCGCGCCGACAATACACAGGGCCAGAGCATCCCCGGTACCGGGGTCGGGCTCTATGTGGTCAAAGAGATCGTTACGCGACACGGCGGCCAGGTCTCTGTCGACAGCTCCGATGGCGAGGGCAGCACCTATGCGGTGCACCTGCCCATCAGGTAGACGAGCGATATA
>JAAXUL010000566.1 GCA_013336035.1 Chloroflexales bacterium | reverse complement strand
GCCATCGCAGTTCTCCTGGTCATAATTGGTTGGGTGGTACCTCCAATTATCACCGAACCCGCCTTGGCGCTCAACACCACCACTTTTCCAGTCCCCCATGAATGATCCACACGTTACGGTCACACCCCTGGTAGTACGCATCGGAAATGAGGATCTGGCCGGGACGAGCGAGCGAGATCAGACGCGCTGAGATATTGACCCCATTGCCCCACACGTTGGTACGGTCATCGAAGTCTTTCTCCATCGAGACCGGGCCGGTGTGGATACCGATACGCAACTGAAGCGGGATACGCGGTTTGGGCAAGCCCTCGAACGTGCCCTCGTTGTAATCACCGGTGAGGCGAGCAAGGTTAATCGCTGTGTCGAGCGGCGCTGTCACCGATTTGGGGAAGGTGAGCGAGCCGCCATCGCCGGCGGGACTCCACACCCGATCGACCGAGTTGTCGACGCCTTCAGGGATCGCCTGATGCAACAACTGGATAAAGTGCTGTACCAGGCTGGTTTGGGCCTCGGCATCCTCACGGAGCGAGAAGTCGACAATATCTACTGTCAGTACATGGGCGGTGATTTTCTCAGCCGATTTTTCCTCTACGGGGTACCGTTCGCTCGCACGTGCCATAAACCCTCCTACCATCCATCAGTGTATGATGCTACTGCCGCGTAGCACACATCAAAACTGCTCTCTAATACCTTGTCTAAGATTATAGTATAACTAGATCTATACTACAACTGTGCATCTGTGCGGACCGACTGCCCTACCTGCATGGCAGGCCCTAGTTGGTCAGCCGGCCAGCAACTAGAAGCGGGTCGTACAGTGCGTGATACATCGGGGATGGATCGGCGGATACACCAGCGACGACTAGCGCCCTGGTGTCACTGCGCTTCCACCTCAGCGGCGCGCCGCTGCCGCTGGGCGAGTACGAACAGGCCACCGAGATGCTGGTCCGCTAGATCAGCCCAAGCCTGCGGGCGCGGGCGATGGCCTGGGTGCGGGTGGCGACGCCGAGCTTGCCGAAGATGCTGTTGATGTGTGACTTCACCGTGCTGACGGCGATCACCAGATGATCGGCGATCTCGGTGTTCGACTGGCCGTCGGCCATCAGGCGCAGCACGTCGAGCTCGCGGGCGCTGACTGGCTCGGGCAGGGCGACTGCGGGGCCCGGGGTGTCGGCCTCGGCCTGCTCGGCCGAGCGCGGGGCCGCCGAGGGCACGACAAGGGCCATGGCGTCGAGGATGCGGCGGGCGTGGGCCACGGCCACGTCGTCGGGCGCGCCGTCGGCCAGGAGAGCCAGCAGCATAGCCAGCGGCTGGCCCTCCTCGGCGAACACGCGCACGAACCCCTCGGGCGCGGCCATTGACAGAGCCCGGCGCAGCACCGCCAGGGCGGCCTGCTCGCGCCCGGCCCCCGCCAGGGCGATGGCCTGGATGGCCCGCAGCTTCACCTGGGGCCAGAACGGGCCCGCGACATCGACGCTGGCGATCTGATCCTCGAGGTCGGCGGCCAGCTCGCGCAGGGCCTCGGGCACGCCAAGGGCCCGTCCGAGGCGCAGCTGTGAGGGCGCGACCAGACAGTGCTCGGCGGCGAATACCACTGCCGGGGGGAAGTAGCGGAACTCGGCGGGCTCGTGCCCGGCCTCGGCCCGCTCGAGCAGCTTTGTGGCCCCGTCGAGGTCGCCTATAGCGATTAACACCTGGGCCTCGAGCGCGTCGAGGACGGCGCTGGCCCAGGCCAGGCCGCGCTGCTGGGCGATGAAGCGCGCCCGCCGGGCGCTGGCCAGCGCGCCCGGCATGTCGCCCTGAGCGCGGGCGACGCGGGCCTCGACGATCAGCAGCGAGAGGAAGCTGGTGGTGTTGCTCGGCGTGATCCGGGCCCCGGCCTCGGCCAGAGCGGGCAGGGCCCCGGCGAACTCGTGGCGCTCGCGGCTGATGTCGGCCAGGGCCAGGAAGGGCAGCCCCGCGCCGGGCGACTGCAGGTCGCCCCGCCGGGTCGCGTGGCCGATGATGTCGCGGCAGGCGGCGGCCCCCGCGCGCGGCTGGCCCCGCAGACACTGGATGAATGCGTAGTCGGTGGCGGCCATGAACGAGATGTAGGGGTAGCCGGCCACAAAGCCGCCCACCATCGCCTCGGCGAAGGCCCGCTCAGCTCTGGCGAGGTCGCCCATGACCATGTAGGCGTAGCCGAGATCCTTGGCCACGCGGGTGCGCAGGGCCAGGTTGTCGCTCTGGAGCAGCTGCAGGGCCTCGCCGGCGCTGCTGATCACGGTCGGCGCGTCGCCGGCAAGGGTGGCGAGCCGGGCCCGCACGGCGCAGATCTCGCCGCGCAGGTTGGTGACATTGCCGATCCCCTCGGCCTCTCCGGCGGCCACGCGTGCCAGGGCAGTCTCGGCTAGCTGGAGCCACTCGCCCGCGCCGGCCTCGTCGTAGTCGGCCAGGCAGAGCCAGGCCCGCAGCAGGGCCAGGCGCGGCCGGGCCCGCACCGTCTCGTCGGGGATGGCCGGCAGCCAGGTGCGCAGGGTGGCCTCGCCCACACGGGTGGCCATGGCCAGGCCCACTGGCTCGATGATCGCGACCACGTCGTTCACGGCGCCGGCCTGCAGGGCGTGTCCCACGGCCAGGTTGACCAGCCCATGGGCGGCGAACCAGGCCGAGGCCCGCCGGTGCAGCGCGGCCATCTGCTCGGGCGGCGTGCCGGCCCTCAATCGGTCGTACAGCACCTCGCTGAACAGGTGGTGGTAGCGGAACCACTGCCGCTCGGCGTCGAGCGGCACCAGGAAGATATTGTCTCGCTCGAGGGTCTCCAGGATCAGCCGGCTGTAGGAGTCGACCGTCGACCGCTGATCGCTGACCGCCGCGGGGTAGGCCTCGGCCGACGGCAGTCGGCGCTCGGCAGTCATCCCAACCACCGCGTCGCACAGCGGCCCGCAGAGCCGCGAGAGAATGCTGGTCTGGAGCAGAAATGATTGGATGTGGGGCGGTAGCCGCTCGTAGACATCCTCGATCAGATAGTCGACGATGTAGCGGTGGCTGCCGACCAGCCCCTCGACATACGCCGCCTGGTCGGGCCTGTCCCGCAGGGCTGTCGCCGTGAGCTGCAGGCCGGCGGCCCAGCCCTCGGTGCGCTCGACCAGGAGGGCCAGCTGGTCGCGGGTCAGGGACAGCCCCACCGTCTCGAGCAGGTATGCGGCCGACTCCTCGTTGCTGAAGCGCAGGTCGACGGCGCGTAGCTCGGCCATGTGGCCGCGGGCCCGCAGGCGCGCCAGGGCCAGGGGCGGGTCAGAGCGGGTGACGAGCACCAGGTGCGACCGTGGCGGCAGGTGGTCGACCAGAAACGCCACCGCCTTGTGGATCGCCGGCTCGACGATAAGGTGGTAGTCATCCAGGATGATCACAGTCTCGGTGGGCAGCTCGGCCAGATCGTTGAGCATGTCGGCGATGAAGCTCTCAGTCTCGGCTGCCGGCGACTCGAAGGGGAGGCCGGGGGGCAGCGGCGTCCCCCCCAGGGCCTTGAGGGCGGCCCGCACATAGGTGAGCAGCACGCGCGGGTCGTTGTCAGCCCCATCCAGGGTGATCCAGGCCAGGCGCGAAGTCTTTGAGCGCAAGGCCGGGGGCTGCCCATCGCCAGGCTCGCTGCCCTCTGCCGGCGGCGCCATGGCGCGCGCCCCGCCCTCTGCGCCCTGCGCCTCGGCAAGCCAGTCGGCGAGTAGGCTCGTCTTGCCGTAGCCGGCGGGCGCCGAGATCAGCACCAGGCGGCGGCGCAGGGCCTCGCCCAGACGCTCGGTGAGACGTGGGCGGCGCAGGGTGCCAGGGAGCAGATGGGGCGGGGCGAGCTTGGTGCGAACGAAGGGTTGTGTCGCGCCGACCGCGGCCCCGACAACGGTTGTCACACGCTGTTCGCGCATAGGGTGCCTGGCTCTTCCGGTGTGATGTGGCAGTAGTGTACCATGAACGGGGCCGTATTTACATTTGAAGGAGGCAGCACAGGGCTATGCACATAAATCGGGCCTGGCGGCCCGTCATGCCAATCTGGCGAAGGGCACGGGCGCCATTAACCGCGGCATAACATCAGCCTACGGTCCAATGGCGGGCCGCCAGGCCGTCTGCTATCGTTGGTCACAACGCATTCATTACTTAGGGGAAGGCCGATGATCCTGGGCACGCACAACCTGCGGCATAGCGAGCGACTCCCTGAGGCGCCCACTGCCGCTTCTGCCCGCCATTGGTCTCTGGCTCCCCTGGATCCCTTGTAGCCCCAGCATCAGCAGTGCGACGGGCCGTGGGCGACAGCGAGCCGCCCACGGTCGTTTTGTGTCCGCCGCAGCATGACCCGCTCAGTCTACAGGAGGCCCGCGTTGAAGATCGCACTCGGCGAGTACTTTGCGCTTTTGCGCCGCTACCTTGCGCCCCAGCGGAGCGCCGTCGCCGGCCTGTCCGCCCTGCTACTGTGCTCGATGGCCCTGCTGCTCGGCGGGCCCCAGGTGATCCGCGCCTTTATCGACAAGGCGACCGCGGGTGCGCCGCTGTCTGAGCTCGCCAGCCTGGCCGCGCTCTTCGTCGGCCTGGCTCTGGTCACCCAGATCGTGGCCGTTGGCTCGACCTACCTGAGCGAGCGGGTCGCCTGGACGGCCACTAACGCCCTGCGCATTGATCTGGCGCTCCACTGTCTGCGCCTCGATATGCCATTCCACAAGGCCAACCCGCCCGGGGCCCTGATCGAGCGCGTCGACGGCGATGTGAGCGCCCTGGCCACCTTCTTCTCGCAGTTCGTGCTGCGGGTAGTCGGCAGCGGGCTGCTCCTGGCCGGCGCCCTCGCCCTGCTCTTCCGCGAAGACTGGCGCGTCGGCCTGGCCCTCAGCGCCTTCGCCGTCGTCGCCCTGCTGGTCCTCGGTCTGGTGCGCAATCTGGCCGTGCCCTTCATGGCCGCCGAGCGGGCCGCCAGCGCGAGCCTCTACGGGCTGGTCGAGGAGCGCCTGGCCGCCCTCGACGATGTGCGCGCCAACAGCGGCGGCGCCCACAGTATGCGCCGCCTGCACCAGGCCCAGCGCGGCGTCTTCCATCGCGAGGTGCGCGCCGCCGCCGCCGGCACGACTGGCTGGCTCACCACGATGCTGCTCTTCGCCGTCGGCTACGGCCTGGCCCTCGGCCTCGGCAGCGAGCTCTACCGACGCGGCCTGGTGAGCCTCGGCACCGTCTACCTGTGCTTCCAGTACACCCAGATGCTGCGCAAGCCCCTCGAGGAGCTGGCCGACCAGGTGCGCGAGCTGCAGCGGGCCGCGGCCGGCATCGTCCGCATCCGCCAGATCACCTCGCTGCAGAGCGGCGTCGCCGACACTGGCGCCGCCCCGCTGCCCGCGGGCCCGCTCGCCATCGAGCTGGACGGCGTCAGCTTTATGTATGAGGACGCGGGGCCAAAGGCCAATGAGTCCATCGTCTCAGGCGGCAGCTCGCCGGTGCTCCAGCATGTGAGCCTCGGCCTGCGGCCGGGCGAGGTTCTCGGCCTGCTCGGGCGCACCGGCAGCGGCAAGACAAGCCTGACGCGGCTGCTGCTGCGCCTGTACGACCCGCAGGCGGGCGCGGTGCGGCTGGGCGGCGTAGATCTGCGCGACGCGCCCCTGGCCGATCTGCGCCAGCGCGTGGGCGTGGTCACCCAGG
>JAAXUL010000565.1 GCA_013336035.1 Chloroflexales bacterium | reverse complement strand
CGGCCAGGCGGTGCTCGAGCAGCTCGAGCAGCACAACCTCTTTCTCGTCCCGCTCGATCGGTCGCGCCAGTGGTATCGCTACCACCAGCTGTTTGCCGAGTTTCTTCGCGCGCGGCTGCAGTACGAGCGGCACGCTGCGATCCCCGAGCTCCAGCACCGCGCGGCCATCTGGCATGCCGAGCAGGGGATGCTCGCTGAGGCGATCGGCCACGCCCTAGCAAGCGGTGACCAGCACCTGGCGGCCAGGCTGATCGACCAGCACGCCGACGTGATAATTCAGCACGGCGAGGTCTTGACCATGCTCGCCTGGCTGACGGGGCTGCCGGAGCCGCTGTTCCAGGTCTACCCGCGCCTGTACCTGGTCCACGTTTGGTCGCTGATGATGTCCTCGCAGTACGAGGCGGCAGAGCTGCGCCTGAGCGAAGCGCAGCGCGTGCTTGGGGCCCTTCCCGATCCTGAGGCGACTGAGGTTGGTCAGGCGTGCCCCGACGAAGATGTGGCGCACGTCGGAGAGCTGATGGTGCTGCGCGCGGGGGTCACCGCGCTCCACGGCGATCTCCCCCAGGCCCGCGCGCTGCTCGCCAGAGCTGAGGCCATCCTCCCGCCCGACAACCCGATCCGGCAGAGCCTGGTCATGTGGATGCTGGGCTTTCTGTCGCTGGCCCACGGTGATAGGGAGGTCGCGAGCCGAACCTTCATCGAGGTCGCCGGGGCCGGGCTTCGCTCAGGCAACGCGGCGACGGCCCTGGGTGCGATCTATGGCCTTGGCTACACCCAGATCCTGAACGGCAACTTGCGCGAGGCCGGCCACATCTTCGAGCAGGCGCTCCAGATCGTGCCGAAGCCCGGGGCGCCCCTCTCGCCCGTCGCCAGCCTGATCTACCTTGGGCTGAGCAAGGTGCGGCGCGAGTTCAACGACCTGCCGGCGGCCCAGACGATGGCGCTGCGGAGCATCACCCTGAGCAAGCGCTGGGGCAACGCGCGCCTCGTCGCCGAGGCCCACCTGGCCCTGGCGCGGGTCCAGCGCGCCCAGGGCAGCCTCGACGCAGCCTTCGCCACCACCCAGACGGCCGAGGCCATCCTCCAGCAGGGGCAGAGTCGTCGATGGATGCGCAGCGGCGTGATCGCCGAGCGGGTGCGGCTCTGGCTGGCGCGGGAACACGTGATGCCGGCGGCCGAGTGGGCCAAGGTGTACCGGCTCCAGATTGCGAACGCGGACCCCCATATGCCGCCTCTGCTGTTTCAGCGCGATCTCGAGGAGCTGATGCTGGTGCGCGTGCTCATCTACCAGGGCCGCCGGCAGCCTACCAGCGGCGCGCTGGAGGAGGCCCGGCAATTCCTCGAGGCGTTCCTGCGCCGGGCGGAGCAGGCCCGCAGCCAGGAGCGCGTGATCGAGGCGACGCTGCTGCTGGCGCTCGTGTGTCAGGCCTGCGGCGAGCAGCGGCCGATGCTGGAGCAGCTCGGCCGCGCCCTGACGCTGGCCGAGCCGAGCGGCTACATCCGGCTGTTCATCGACGAGGGGGCGCCGATGCTCCAGGCGCTCCAGAGCTACGAGCGCGCGCCGCAGTCCCAGCGGGGGGCGCCGACGGTCGGCCTGGCCTATCTTCAGGAGCTGATCCGCGCCGCCTCGGGCAGCCCGCCCGCCCAGGACGCAACCAGGCCGGCGCACAAAGTGGGCAATACCGCGCACCTGAGCGAGCGTGAGCTTGAGGTGCTGCGCCTGGTTGTCAGCGGCGCGACCACCGCGGAGATCGCGCAGGCTCTGACGATTGCCCCTGGGACGGTGAAGCGCCACCTGCACAGCATCTACGGCAAGCTCGATGCGCGAAACCGGGTGCAGGTGATCGAGCGGGCGCGCGCGCTTAGCCTGGTGCCTTGAGAGCCAGGGCCCACTGAGGGCCGCGCACCAAACCGGCGACCCAGGGGGTGCCGGCAATGCGAACGCGCTCCTGGAGGACCGGCTCCCGCGCCAAGCTCCCCGAAGGGCTATCATCGCTTGGTCCAGCAACGGTTGCGCTGCCGCTGCCGGAGGCCCCTGTCCAGCGCCCCACGTGCGAGAGGTCCGACCAGACCAACGGCTCTTCGCGCCTACGCTTCCCCTCCTGCTCGCGCTCGTCGCCCTGCTGGGCGGCTGCGCGAGACCGGAGCCGGTTGGCACCGACACCCCTCCCCGTGCCATCCGCGCCGTCTGCCAGCCCGACGGCTTTGCCGGCAGCATCGCCTGCTGTCGCACCGCCCACAGCGCCCGTCGGTGATGCGCCCCCAACGCGTGCGCCAGCCCTGCCCACGACGACCCCGCCCGCTCCTGCGCCTCCCGCGCCCGCCCGCCCGCCCACAGATCGAGGAGTACGCGGTGCCAGCCGGCTCTCGCCTATGTAGAGCCGGCCAAGGCATCCCCGACATCACTGTGCTACGATGTGCGCACACACGAAACGAACCACTCGGGGCCTGCGCGCCGGAAACGGCTGAAGGCTTACGTCATCCGCGCTCATCGCTGGAGGACGGTCCAATATGCAGCAGCTGCCCGGCTGCGAACGGGCAAGGAGATACTATGGCGGCCCCATCAGCGCCAGCCGTCTTCCCACAGCTCAAGGCGCGCAATTTGAACGGACGCAGGCTCACGCTGCCGGCAGGGTTTGCTGGCGTGCGCAACATCGTGATTGTCGCCTTCCGCCGCTGGCATCAGCCGCTTGTCGACTCGTGGTTTCCCGCCCTTGACCCGCTGCTCGCGGCCCACCCAGACCTGCGCGCCTATGAGCTGCCCGTGATCGCCAGTGGCTACGGCCTGGTGCGCCCCTTCATCGACGGCGGCATGGCGGTCGCGATCCCCGACCCGGCCGTGCGCGAACGCACCCTGACCGTCTACACCGATGTGGCGACGGTGATGGCCGCGCTTCAGATCGCGAACCCGGAGACGATCACCATCCTGCTCGTCGATCTCAGTGGACAGATCAGCTGGCGCAGCGAGGGAGCCCACGACCCGGAGAAGGGCGCCGGGCTCGCACAGGAGCTCGCCGCGGGGTCTAGGTAAGGAGGTGGCGCACCTTGCTTCGCATCGGCATCATCCGCTCGTTCGAGCCGGACGTCCCGCCGCTAAAGACCTTCGCGGCGCCGATCGTGGTACGCTGAACTAACGGCTACCCCCAGCCCGAAGCCCGATGACCGCCTCAACACCACCGTCGTCCAGGAGGTTCTGCAGCAGCTCATGGACCTCTTCCGGGTAGGCGCGATACCCGTCCCCCACGCGGGGGTGGCCACGGTCGTCGGAGGCGGCACCATCGGCCTCGTCGTCTTTCTCTTCGCGTACTCCTACTGGGTGTGGCGCCACCTGCCGCGCGCTGGCGCGCCGAATGGCCCGACCTCCCGGTAGCACCACTTCTGTCCTATGCACACCGGAACAACCACCTGCTCGCCTACGGCCTCGCCTGGCTGGTTGCCAGCCCCCTCTGGCTAAGTGGCCAGGGGCTCAGGCACCCGATCGCCCTGGCCTTGCTCACGGCGATGATGTTCACGCCCGCCCTGGCTGGGCCGGCAGGCCTGGTAATGCCACCTAGCGCCAGCCCCGACCGAGCCTGATGCGCCACCACCGGGGCACGCTGGCCCCCATCGCCGGCACCAGGGACTGATCGGCGAACCTGACTGACTCAGGCCCCCCACGAGCCACCGCAGGCAATCAGACTGGGAGTATGGACGAACCGCGGGGTACGCCACGCCTGGCGCCCCACGGTTCGCGTGATGTTGGTATACCGCTACCCTCCCGAACTGTCAGCGTGTCCGGCGTGCGGAGGGGCCTTGGTGCTGGTCAATACCTTGCTCTGGGACAAAACGGTGCAGATCTTGGCGGGGGCGCTCGGTCATCAGCCGCCCAGCCTGATGCGCCAATCCGCAGTGCACTGGCGCCACTATGCGCCTGCGTTCGGCGGCAGCCTGTGCCAGGTACTGGCGGTATACCCTCAGTGGTGCCCGATTTGACACAGCGGGGCTGTATTGTGAGCTACCTCGACAGCCAGGCGGGGGCGAGCGTGAGGTCCGTCTCCCCTCGCTTGGCGCGCATCCCCGGGGTCGGGGCAGCTGTGGCAGCTCCCACAGCGTTGCGGCAAGCAACACAATTATGAGCCCGATGTTGCCGCTGCAGGCCCAGAAGTTGACATGGCGCATCGCCCACGTATGCTCCGCCCAGGCGTTCACGGAATGTTCACGTTGTGTTTAGCATACTATGAGTGACCCCACCCGCCCCACCAGGACATCGCATCACTCGACACAGGCTTGCCGTGTCAGCGCCCGACGCAGTCCAGGTTCGACCTCGTCGCGGCGTGAGGGCCATCCCGATCGTGGCCGAACGCCACAAGGAGGTCCGTGTTGGCCGTGCAGTCCACCTCGCGCTATGCCTGCGCGCTGGAGCACCTCACCCGCCGTGCCCAGCATCGTCGCGCCGCTTACACCGCTCGCCACGCACGGATAGCCGATCTCTACGGGCTTCTCACCCTCGGCACGTTCGTCCGTCGCCTGCAGCGCCTGCCCGCGCGCTTCCTGCTCCACAGCGTGGTCGCCGCCCTCGTGCCCCTGGCCTTCCTCCTGAGCCAGAGCCTCCCTGCCCATTCCCGCCCTGGCGCCGACCCGGCCGCTCCCACGGCACCAGCCCAGCCTGTCACCGGGATGTTCGTGCCACTCGGCCCGATCACGCTCATGCGCGACGGCGGAGATCTCCTGGAGCTCCCGGTCCCCGACAGCGCCTTTGCCGAAATCGCCGCCCTGCCCGAGGCGCGGCTCGCGCGCTCGCGCCAGGCCATCCTCGCCCCGACGACCTTCGCGACGATCGTGGTCGGTGACCAGGCGTATGTGCGCAATGGGCCCGGCTTGATCTATGACCAGATCGGCGCGCTGGCCACGAACACGGCCCTGACGCTTGAGGCCTATGTCGAGGACTGGTTCGTCGCGCGCACCGCCGCAGGCGAGCGCGTGTGGATCGCCGCCGATCTGGTCGCCAATGCTGCCGCCGCCCGTGGGCTGCTTGCCCCCGCGGTAGAGATCCCGCCGCCGCCGCCGCCGAAGGTCGCGGTTGTCGGCGAGGAAGGGCTCGTGCTGCGCGACGGCCCCGGCACCGCCTACGTGAAGCTCGACAGTCTGGCGCGTGGCACGACGCTCGACCTGCTCTCGCGCTTTGCGAGCTGGTTCGAGGTGCGCCACCCGAGCGGCGCCATCGGGTGGGTGACCGGCGACTTCCTCCAGATCGCCGACGGCGTCATTCCCCGCCTGGAGGTGCTGGCTAGCGCGCCCGACCCGAACCCGGCCCTTGTCGCGACGGCAGACAGTGCGGTCAACCTGCGCGGCGGACCCGGCACGTCCTACCCACGAGTCAGCTCTGTGGGCGGCGGCGCGCAGCTCGCGCTCGTCGCCCGCTATCAGGACTGGCTGAAGGTGCGCAGCGCCGACGGGAAGAGCGCCTGGGTCTTCCACGACGTCGTGCGCGTGAGCGACTATGTGGTGCGGCGCGTGCCCGTCACCCACGACATCCCTGCTCTGCCGCGACCTAGCGCGCCGGCGGCAGCTCGCCCCCAGAGCGGCGGGCGCAGCGCACCGCCGCTCTCGGCGGCGCAGGCCGGCAGCGTGGTCGCCTTCGCGATGCAGTTCCAGGGCACGCGGTATGTCT
>JAAXUL010001402.1 GCA_013336035.1 Chloroflexales bacterium | reverse complement strand
CCGCCGTGTCCGCGTACGACCTCCGGGAACGCTGCCGGCAGGACAACAAGGTCATGTTCTTCGTGCCGCTGTCGAACAAGCGCGGACCGGTCGGCCTGAGCAAAGACCAGATGCTTGGCCGCACCTCGATGGACCCGCGCTGGCACACGATCTACGAGGACGGCTCGCCCTACCCGGGCGAGCGCTACCCGACGATGGTCGCTCTGCGCACCGGCCTGCCCGCGCGCGATCAAATTATGGGCGTGTTCAACCCACGCACCGAGCGCTACGCCTGGATCAGCATCAGCGCGGTGCCCGAGACCCGGCCCGGCGAGGATACGCCGTTCCAGGTCTACGCCACCTTCGAAGACATAACGCTGCGGAAAGAGGCCCAGGCCGAGCTCGAGCGCTACCGCCGGCAGCTCGAGCAGCTGGTGGCCGAGCGGACGGCGGCGCTCGAGGCGGCGAACCGGCACCTGCGCCGGAGCGATCTCAGGCGGGAGGCGATGTTCGAGCTGAGCGAGCGGGCCAGCGAGCTGTCGGAGCACGACCTGCTCCAGCTCGCGATCAACGAGGCCGTGCGGCTCACCGCCAGCACGATCGGGTACCTGCACTTTGTGAGCGAAGACCAGGAGTCGGTCGAGCTCGCATGCTGGTCGGAGGGCGTGCTACATGTGTGCAGCGCGGTCCACAACACCCACTACCCGATCGCATCGGCCGGGGTCTGGGCCGACGCTGTGCGCACCCTGGCGCCCGTGGTCCACAACGACTACCAGGGCCTGGGCTATCGTTGGAGCTACCCTGCCGGCCACGTAGTCCTGGAGCGCCACCTGGGCGTGCCTGTGATCGAGGATGGGAAGGTGCGGCTGCTGCTGGGGGTGGGGAATAAGCCCGCGGAGTACGACGAGGTTGATGTCCGTGAGCTCCAGCTGATCGGCGGCGACCTCTGGCGGGTCGTTATGCGCCGGCGCGCCGAGGTCGCCCTCCGCGAGAGCGAGGAGCGCTACAGAGCCCTGTTTGAGTCATCGGTGGACGCCCTCTCGATCATTGATGTCGAGAGCGGCCAGTTTATCGACTGCAACCAGGCCGCGGTGCGCCTGTACGGCGCCAGCACGCGCGAGGAGCTTCTCAGCCAGCGGCTCGACCAGATCTCGCCCGAGCGCCAGCCTGACGGCGCACCCTCCCAGCAGATGGCGCTCGAGTATCTCGCGCGGTCTATCGCCGAGGGCAGCGCCGTATTTGAGTGGGCGCACTGCCGGCTCGACGGCACGATGATCCCGGTGCTGGTGTCGCTGAGCGTAATGCAGGCGCAGGGCCGCGCCCAGGTGCTGGTGCTGGGGCGCGACATCTCGGAGATCAAGCGCACCCAGGCCGAGCTCGAGCGGGCCCGTGACGCCGCCGAGGCCGCGAGCCGGGCCCAGAGCGCCTTCCTGGCGAATATGAGCCACGAGCTGCGCACGCCGCTCAACGCGATCGCCGGACGGTCCGAGCTGCTGCAGGAGGGGATCTATGGCCCGCTCACCGAGCCGCAGCATGCGGCCCTCAGCGAGATAGAAGCGGGCAGCGCCCATCTTCTTGAGCTGTTCAGCGATCTGCTCGACCTCTCGCAGCTCGAGTCTGGGCAGTTCCAGCTGGCCCGCGGCCCTGTCGAGGTCGAGGTGGTCTGCGACGCCGCGCTGCGCGCGGCGCGCGACGCCGCCGCCGCGAAGAACATCACCCTGAGCCTGGCCATCGACAGCCAGGTCGTGATGATCGACGGCGACGGGCGGCGGCTCAAGCAGATCCTGGCCAACCTGCTGAGCAACGCCGTGAAGTTTACCCCCGCGGGCGGCCGGGCCGGCCTGGGGGTGCTCGGCAACCCGGAGCGGCAGACGGTCACGTTCACCGTCTGGGACACCGGGATCGGCATCGCGTCCGCGGACCTGGCGCGCCTGTTCAGGCCGTTCACGCAGCTCGACAGCCGGCTGAGCCGCCAGTACGAGGGGGCAGGCCTCGGCCTCGCCCTGGTCAGGCACCTGGTTCGGCTCCACGGCGGCAGCATCATTATCGAGAGCCGCGTCGATGAGGGCAGCCGTTTCAGCGTGACCCTGCCGTGGCGCAATACCTGAGGCGCGCGGGGCGCTGGCCGCCGACGCCCCGCGCGCATTTCGCTTTCTGCTAAGACAAGGTTCGTAACCG
>JAAXUL010000564.1 GCA_013336035.1 Chloroflexales bacterium | reverse complement strand
GGTGGTGCTGGCCTCGGGCCAGGTCGTGCTGGCCAGCGCGAGCGAGCGCCCCGAGCTGCTCTGGGGCCTGCGCGGCGGCGGCGGCAACTTCGGCGTCGTCACCCGCTTCACGTTCCAGCTCCACCCTGTCGGCCCCGAGGTGCGGTTCGTCTTCGTCTTCCACGACGCCACGGGCGACCGGATGGCCGAGGCTATCCGCCTCTACCGCGACTTCACGGCCACGGCGCCCGACAGCGTCAACACCCTGATGGCCTGCGGCGTGATCCCGCCCGACCCCCACGTCTTCCCGGAGGCTATCCACGGCCGGCCGATGGTGGTCTTCGGCGCGCTCTACGTCGGCCCGGTGGCCGAGGGCCAGCGGGCGCTCCAGCCCCTGCTCGACTTTGGCGAGCCGCTGCTCGACGCCAGCGGGGTGATGCCCTACGTCGAGGCGCAGAAGGTGTTCGACCACGACTACCCCGACGGCCGACGCTACTACTGGAAGTCGCTCAACCTGAGCCGCCTTGACGACGAGGTGATCGAGCGCATCGTCGCCCACGCCCGCCTGCAGCCCTCGCCCTTCAGCACCATCGACATCTGGCATATTGGCGGGGCGGTCCGCCGCTTCGGCCCCGAGCACGGCGCCTACCACGGGCGCGAGGCGGCCTTCCTGCTCAGCCCCGAGGCCAACTGGGACCACCCGGCCGACGACGCGGCCAATATCGGCTGGCTGCGCGCGCTCCTCGCCGATGTCGAGCCTTTCTCCGACGGCGGGCGCTACCTGAACTTCGCCGGCTTTCACGAAGAGGGCGCGGCGATGGTCAGCAGCGCCTACGGCCCGCAGTACGCCCGGCTCGCCGCCCTCAAGGCCCGGTACGACCCGAGCAATCTCTTTCGGCTGAACCAGAACATCGCGCCGGGTGAGCGGCCTGAGGCGCTTGCCGCGCTCGCACAAAGGGGGGCCGCGCTATGAACGCATGCCCCGCGGCGCGCTCGGCCCCTGATGCGTGGGTCCGATCAGCTGCTCGTAGAGCCAGCCCTGGCGGGCGATCGCCTCCTGGTAGCGGGCGTGCCGCGCGCCGTCCGGCTCGTGCGCCGGACCACCGGCACGCGTCGCCCCGCCCCCTGGCAGGCCTGCACCGCCCCAGGGGCCACCAGATCGTTGAAGGCCAGGGTAGCGCTAGGGCGAGGCCGGCGGGCCAGAACCGCCTGGGCGGCAGCATAGCCGCCCGCCGACGACGGCGGGCAGTGCTCCAGGCGCTCGGCGTCCAGCAGCAGGCCCGCCTCGGCGAGGGCGTGGAACATCCCTCACCCGCGCACCGTGCGCTGGAACAGGCTCAGGGCCAGCCAGGTGCCGAGCGCGGCGAAGAGGAAGATCACAGCGACGCTGAGCCCCATGGGCAGGGTCGGCTGCGCCCCAAAGGCCAGGGTGCGCACGGCATCGATCAGGTAGGTGGTCGGATTGAGCAGCACGATGACCTTCATCCAGCCGGGCAGCACCGTCAGGGGGTAGAGGGCGTTCGAGGCGAAGAGCAGCGGCAGGTTGAAGAGGAAGATCATCCCGTGGTAGCCGGCGATCGAGCGCGAGACGGCGGCCACGGCCAGGGCCAGCCCGCTGAAGCCGATGGCGAAGACGGCCAGCAGCAGCAGGGAGGCCAGCCAGCCCAGGGGGTTTATGGCCAGGCGGGCCCCCATCAAGACGCCGACCACCAGCATAATCGCGGCCTGGGCCATGGCCTTGGTGGCGGTGCTGGTGGCGCTGCCGAGCAGGATGCTGAGGCGCGGGATCGGCGCCGCCAGGTACTCCTTGAGAATGCCGCGCAGGCGCTCGTCGAGCATGACCATGCCGCCGCCGACCGCTCCACCCAGCGCGCTCAGGGCCACGATCCCGGGCAGGATGTACGACATATAGTCGCTGCCCTCGACCTGGCTGATCATCCCCCGCATCCCCACGCCGAAGAGCACTACCCACAGCACCGACTGTAGCGCCAGGCCGATCAGCTCCTCGCGGTTGCGCAGGAACTTGACCATATGCTTGTTCCAGATCACATACGTCGCATACATGGCGGGTAGCTCTTTCTAGTCGCGCAGGGCGTGCCCGGTATAGTGGAGGAAGACATCGCCCAGGCTGGGGCGAGCGACGGTGACGTCGTCGATGTGGAAGCCGTTGCCGCCAGCGGTGCCGACCACCTCGGCCAGCCGCCTGCTGCCGCTATCCACATAGACCATGACCATGTCGCCCTCGGCATTGGTATCGACCCGGTCGACGAAGGGCAGCCCGGCCACCTGGCCGGCGAAGTGGGCGCAGTCGCCCTGGCCGCGGACGCGGATGACATCGGCGCCCAGGGCCGCCACCAGGGTGTCGGGGTTCCCATCGGCCACCAGGCGCCCTTTATCCACGATGCCGACCTGCCCGGCCAGGGCCTCGGCCTCGTCCATATAGTGGGTGGTCAGCAGCAGGGTCAGGCCGCGGGTGCGGTTCAGCTCGCGGATGTAACCCCAGATACCGACGCGGTTCTGCGGGTCGAGGCCCTGGGTCGGCTCGTCGAGGAAGAGGACCGCGGGATCGGTCATCAGGCCGCGGGCCAGCTCGAGGCGCCGCTTCATCCCGCCCGAGTAGGTGCGGACGCGCCGGTCGATGGCCTCGTTCAGCTGCACCAGGTCGACCAGCTCGGCGATGCGGCGGCGGCGCTCGTCCGCGGGCTGCCGGTAGAGCCGGCCGTGGATGTCGAGCACCTCGCGCCCGCTGAGGTCCTGGTCGACCACAATATCCTGGAAGGTGACCCCGATGCGCTGGCGCACCTTATCGGCGGCGCGCACTACGTCGTGCCCGGCCACGCAGGCCTCGCCGGCCGTGGGCAGGATGAGCGTGGTCAGGATGTTGATCGTGGTAGTCTTGCCGGCGCCATTTGGGCCCAGCAGGGCGAAGATGGTGCCCGCCGGGACGGCCAGATCGATTCCATTGATAGCGGTCAGATCGCCATAGCGCTTCACAAGGCCGCGGGCCTCGATAGCAAGCTCAGTCATTGCAGCCTCGGTCCTAGAGAGCATCCCCTGGCGGGCCTGGCTCGTTGGCGGCGAGAAGGCGGTCGAGCCAGGTCAGCTCGGCGTCGACGTGGACGAGATGGTGATCGATCACCGCGAGGTGGTCGGCGGGGAGGGTGGCATGGAGGATCTCGAGGCGAGCGCGGTGGGCCACGATGGCGTCGCGGCGCTCGCGCAGCAGATGGGCTATCTCGGCGGGCGGGAGGTGGTGCTGGAAGATCACGCCGATGTCCTCGGCGTAGATTGGCGGGGTGTAGGCCGCCAGGTTTTGGCGCAGGAGGCGCTGAAAGTAGGCTTCGCCGGCGGGGGTGATGCGATAGACCCGCCGCTCGGGCCGGTTGCCGGCCCGCTCGACCTCCTCGCTTACGTAGCCCTCGCGGCAGAGCTTGTCGAGCAGATAGTAGGCGGTCGAGCGCTTCAGCTCGACGCAGAAGGCCATCTGCTGGTCAATAAACTCGTTGATCTGATAGCCGTGCATCTCCTGGTTGCGCAGGAGGCCGAGCAGCAACAGTTGCCGATCCATGTGCCTTATGTACCAGTAGGCTGATTAGTCAAGGTTGAGTATAGCCCCCATGATGCAGGCTGTCAACCGACGGCGGGGCAGGGGTGCTCGCCCCCCAGCAGCTGCTCGATAGCCCCACGCCCCGTCAGCCCGCCCAGGCCCGGCCCCTCCACCGAGCGCGCGGCGGCGGCGCTGGCGTAGGCCGCGGCAGCGACAGGGTCGCCCGTCTCGTGAAGGCGGGTGAGCATGGCGGCGGCAAACACATCGCCGGCGCCCGTAGGGTCGCACTCGCGGGTCGCGAAGGGCGCGACAGGGCGCGGCGCGCCCTCGCGATAGAGGGTCGCCCCGGCAGCGCCCCTAGTCACCACCACCAGAGGGCAGTGGGCCGCGTAGGCCCTGGCCACTGACTCATCGCCGGCGACATCCTCGATGCTGAGGACGATCAGGCCCACGCGGCGCAGCAGAGCCGGCGCGGGGCGCCAGGGCGCGGGCCGCACCTCTGCTGGCAAAGGGCTAGGCCAGGCCCGCATCCAGCCCTGCGGCGTGACGCCCACCAGGGCCGCGGGGAAGGCGGCCAGGGCCGCCTCGAGGTCCACCTCGCCGACGACAGGGGCCAGGTGGACAATCGGGGCGGCGCGCCAGGCGGCCGGCGCATCGGCCAGGTCCACCGGGGCGGCGACGGCGTGGAGCCACTGGCGGCGGCCAGCGGGCCCATAGCGGTTCTCGAAGGTTGTGATATGCGGCGACGGTGAGGCGGCCACCGCGACGCCGGCGGGTGGCGGCGAGAGCAGGTCGGGGTGGCCCGCGGTGAGGATAGCGGCCCGCAGGCCGAGGCGCGCGGCGACGAGGGCCGCGTAGCGCGCCGTGCCCCCGGGCGTCTGGCTACCGCCGGGCAGCAGGTCGCGGGTGATATGGCCGACCGAGAGATAATCGATCAATGTGACATGCAAAATGCGAAACGCAAAGTGGAGCGAGCGCCCCGCGTTGCATTTCGCATTCTGGATTATGAAAGCGGCTATTGTTTGGCCGGGTAGATCACGATCTTACGATTCTCGCCCTCGCCGGAGCTTTCAGTGTAGATCGTCTTATCCTCGCGCAGGGCCAGGTGGACGATACGACGCTCGTAGGCGGCCATCGGCTCGAGCATGATCGGGCGGCCAGTCTGGCGGACGCGCTCGGCCATGCGGCGGGCGAGGCCCTCGAGCGACTCCTGACGGCGCTGGCGGTAGTTGCCGACATCGACGACGATCTGGGGCCACTTCTGGACGCGGCGGCTGACCAGCAGATTGAGCAGGAACTGGAGCGAGCGCAGCGTCTCGCCGCGACGGCCGATCAGCAGGCCCATGGCCTCCTCATCGGCGCCCTCGACGTGGAGGGTGATCGTCTCTTCGATATCGCCCTTCTGGCCAGGCACGCGAGTCACCACGGGGGTGACATAGGCGTGGATATCCATGCGCTCCAGCAGGTCGTCGAGGATGCTGCGGGCGATATTCTGGACCTCTTCGGCATTGGTCGCGCGGGCTGGGGCAGCGCTCTGCTCGGCGTCCTCATCATCATCGACGACGGTGACGCGGACGAGGGCCTCGTCGCCCGACTCGCCCGCGTCCAGCACCGCGATCGCCACCTCATCGCGGTCTTTGCCGAGCTGAGCGAGGGCGAGCTCGACGGCCTCCGCGACAGTGCGCGCGCTGATCTCGATGCTCTTCATAACGTTCCTCGTAGGACTTCAGTTCGAACAATAACGATGGCGCTGGCTACTTCCTCTTACGCGGGCGGCGCGGGTTGACGGGTGACCGGCCCTGGGTGCGCGCCTCATCGATCGCGTCCTCGACGATATCGCCGGTCTTCACGACGGGCGCGTCTGTTGCAGCGGCGGCGGCAGAGGCCGGCTCCTTCGTCTCGGTGAGCGGGCGCATCACGTCCCAGAAGTCGGCGCGGGCCGCGGCGGGCGCGGCGGCAGCGCCGGCCTCGGCGCCAACTGCGGCGGGGGTCAGGCTGCTCGACGCGCCCGAGGGCTTGCCGTCGGGGGGCAGGAACTTCAGGTAGTTCGCGAGCGAGCCCCAGCCGCTGGTGAAGTACTGCTGGATGATGCCGACCAGGCTGCTGACCACCCAGTAGAGCACGGCGCC
>JAAXUL010000563.1 GCA_013336035.1 Chloroflexales bacterium | reverse complement strand
CAACGCCTGCGCGAGCGAGGTGCCCCGCTATCGGGTGATGGTGTATGGGATTGCACCAGCCCTGGCCGCCGCTCTTGTGCTGCCCTCCACGCCCGCGCCCTAAAGCTCGTTGCGCAACCCGTGGGCAATTGGGGCCAAAATTGGGTGACCAGCAGGATACCGTACGGCTCACTCCTGCCATGATTCGACCGACTCTGGAAGACGACCAGGGCCGAGCGACGTATCGGGCGAGGAAGCAGTGCGCTTTCGTGCCCCCGTACCGACGAGCAAGGGTTGGCTGCCGCCTGTTAGTGAGGTCTCGGACTCCGGCGTGGCTGCGCTCCCCATAATCTGACGAATGTCCATACCGGATGGGTTGTAATTATGATAAAATATTATCGTAATTACCGTAAAGAGCAGGGAGCAGGGAGCAGGGATGGCGAAACCACTCGTCACCGCCGAACTGGTCGCTGAGGCCGCCGAAGGCTTGCTCGCCAGGGGCGAGGAGGCGACCATCATCACGGTACAGCAGGCTATCGGGGGAGGCAGCTACACCACTGTCAAGAAGCACCTGGACGCCTGGAAGACGCAACGGGCGGCAGCGGCACCCGTGGAGCCACCCGCCGAGATCGAGGCCCAGGCGCGACTGCTCGCCCGCGCGGTGTGGGGGCTTGCGCTCAGCCACGCAGAGCAGCAGAGCGCGCAGGTGCGCGAGGATGCCGAGCGCCGCATCGAGGAGCTGCGCGCCGCCCTTACTACCGCCGAGGCGGTCATCAGCCGCCAGGAGCTGGAGAGCGAGGCCCAGGGCAAGGCCCTGGAGGAGGCCCGCGCCCGTGCCGATGAGGCGCGTGCCCACGCCGAGAGCGCGCGGCGCGCGGCACAGGTGGCCGAGGCCCGCGCCGCTGAGCTGGAGCGCGAGTGTGACACTGCGAGAACCCAGGCCGAGGCCGCCCAGGCAATGATCATCACCCAAGCCCGCGAGCTGGGGGAGCTCGATGCCCTACGCCGCCAGGTGGCCGAGCAGGCGCACATGCTCGAACGGCTCGCCAGCAGGCCAGGCAACCCCAGTTAAAGCGATTCTCTGACAAGCTTCAGCCGCAAACTATCGCTGCTGACATCCTCTTTTGGGCTTTCAGGCAATTGCTCCACGGTCACCTCGTCCTAGTTTGTTCGTACTGGCCAGGTGTTCTCAGATGAGTTGCTCCAAAAGCCAGGCCAAGGTTGCTGACTTTGTGAAATATTTCGATAGCGTTGTAAATCGCATGCTCGCTCCTAACAGGCTATTGAGGAGGGCGAGCGGCTCGGCTACTGGCGGGTCGACGCGGTGGCCGGGGAGATGGACGGCCCGGTCTTTCTCACGCCTGAGCCGGCGCAGCAGCCCATCCCGAACGCGTATCTACAGCTTGCCGAGGCACTCGTGACGCTGATCGCCGTCCACGGGAACGGCGCCGATTCGGACTACCCGGCCCTGACACTACCTCGAGGGCCGCATCCACTCGATGCTCGAGGTCGGGCCGAGCGAGCTGCTCGACGTCGAGGCCTGGGCCGACGACGTGCTCGACGGCGACACCTCGCGGATTCGACAGCGCGGCGACAAGGGCTGAGGGGCGACCGAATGTCACGTACAGCATAGGCGAGGGACATTGATGGATTGGGAATACGACTCACGGACTCGTTGTTGGCGGCTGACTCTAGGGGCCTGGGAGGCGCGCGTGGAGCGCTGGCCCGCCTCGTTGGAGTATGTGGCACAGATCGTCGCCCCGGCCCCGCTGGGGCGGATCATTCACGCCCCGCACATCTTCGCGCGGCGGGATCTGGCGCAGGCGTGGTGCCTGGGCGAGGTTGCCCGCCAGGGTCCAGGTGAGCCCTGATGCCTGTCAGATCGAGGGCACCTCATGGATAAGGGAGGGGTGGTAGCAATCGTTGTCCTCTTCAGCATGCCGGTGATCGTCGCCGCCCTGCAGCGCTGGTGGGACGACATCGCTGGCCCATTGCAGTCGCGCGATGACGGCGAGCGCATCATCGCCAAGGGCTCTGTGCTCGTGATCTTCGTGGCCTGCCTGCTCTATGCGGGCCTGGGGCTCCTCGCGTCAGCGCTCCAAGGCAAGGTCGGTCTGGCAGTGTTCGCTGGGGTTATTGGCTTCTGGCTCTGGCAGGGTGTGTCCGAGGTTGAGCGTTGCTACCATCTGCTCGAGGCGGTGCAGCGTTGGAAGGGCTAACACACTGGTGGGCGGCGCAGATGCGACATCGCTTTCTGTGCAGGTGCGATCAACCATCCATACATTGTGGATGGTTGGACTCGAAGGCAGGCCCATGGAGCAGCCGCCGGCCCCTCAGCCCTTCGGTCGTTCGCCGCATGTGGTACGAGAACCGCTGGTTCTACAGCGTGATCGATGTGGTCGCCGTGCTCACAGAGTCGGTGAACCCCAACCGCTACTGGAACACGCTGAAATCGCGCGATAACCGCCTGCGACTCACCGATGTCGCCGACCGCGAAACCTTTTCGTGTGGCCGTTCAGCACGTCTTGAACAACCGCTCGATCTATCGTGCCGAGCTCGCCAGCCTCCGGTCGATGGACAGCTTTCCCACCTGATGCCATGTTAGTCAGCCCCGCAAGGCC
The DNA here is from genome assembly GCA_013336035.1 of Chloroflexales bacterium. Lineage (GTDB taxonomy): Bacteria > Chloroflexota > Chloroflexia > Chloroflexales > Chloroflexaceae > CAIWXH01. Next base: position 3,055 of record JAAXUL010000563.1, on the reverse strand, counting down.
TGCTATTGTGGCGCGAGACCTTGCCGGAGGCGAGTTGGCCCATCGTGCTACCATGGGTCTATGCAGAGCCAACCAGCCTCCAGGGACAAGACGCCCGTAGACTTGATCGCGCGCCTGGCCGACGCCTCGCCGCGTGAGTGGTGGCAGACCGTGGGACACCTGGCCGCACACGGCGTCGCGGCTGTTCCAGACCTGAGCGCGGCGCTCTCATCGCCCCATAGGAGCGTGCGCCAGGGGGTGGCGCAGAGCCTTGGGCGGATCGGACAGGGCGCGCGCAGCGCGGCACATGCGCTCGTCCAGGCGCTCTTCGACGCCGACGCCGGTGTACGCGCGGATGCCGCATGGGCGCTCGTGCGCGTCTCAGCGCCGCTCCGCTGGGCTGTGCCTATCATCGCCGGCCGGCTCGCGGCCGAGGAGGCCAGCGCCGTCAGGCGGCGGCGGCTGCGCCTCGCGGGCCATATCGGCCCGCCCGCCCAACCTATGCTTGGCACGATCCTGGAGGACCTGGCGGACGAGCGGCTCGCTGCCGACGCGCTCGTCGCGCTCTGCATGATCGCCCCGCAGGACGCTATGGTCCACGACGTGCTCATGCGCTCCCTGCAGCCACCGCACACACGCAGGGCCGCCCTCGCGGCCGAGGCCATCGGCAGGATGCGGCTGGCCACCCCGGCGCTGAGAGCGGCGCTCGAGGTAGCGCGGGGAAGCTCGAACAGGATGGCCCGCCACGCCGCCCGTGTGGCGCTCCTCAGGCTCAGCCGGGCGCGACTGCGGTAAATCGTCTGAGCCCGCGAAGGGGGATGCCCATGAACTGGCTCCAGCGGCTTGTTATTGGCGTGGTGCCGCGCTCGTGGGGCGAGGCCATCGAGGCCGAGTCCCGCACCTGGATTGTTCGCTGCTCGCAGTGTGGGCATGAGTGCTCGCTGTGGGATCTCGGCGGCATGCGCTGGAAGTCCACTAAGCCGACGCAGCACTATCGGGTACGCTGCCCCCAGTGCCAGCAGCGGGGCAGGCACACCCTGGGGCGGGCAGAGGGGCCTCTCTCGTCGTAGAGCTGTGCCCGGCGTGCCTCTGATCAGGCACCTGCACGCGGCCAGGCCAGCCGGCGCCTCTCCCCTTGCCCTCCGCCATAACCCCTGAACGGATACCCTAACATGACTAAACATCTACCCGCATGGGCGCAACAGGCGGCGACATCTGATGATCACGGTGTCGCCCAGGAGGCGCATCGCCAGGGCCACATGCATATCAGATGGCCCAATGCGAGCACACTGCGAACCTGGGCCAAGCAGCAGGGATGGCCAACACCGCTGTTTAGCTTCGAGCAGACGTTCACCGCGCACATGCTCGCAACCAACGAGAACTTCGCGCTGGCCATCCAAAAAAGTGGCATCGAGGTGGACATTCCCAGGCAGAGCTACGCGATCACGAGTGAACAGCTCCGTGAGCTTGACGCGCTCTACGAGGAGCGATCATCCAACGGGCGGCCGACTGGCTGGGGCGTGCTCGTCGAGGAACTCCGCGAGCTACGCCGCGCTGTCGAGGCAGGCGTTGCGGTGACAGTTGAAGGCGAGGGGCTCCTGCTGAGCTGGCAGGATTTCTACCACTGGGCGCACGGGCGCTACCACATGCTTGAGGATGGCTACGACAAGTGGATTGGCGACGACTCGTGAGGCTCATCCCTCACCCTGTCTGTTCCGCGATCACGCGCAGTTCGCCTCAGGGCAGAACCATGCCCCGCCTGACCTCGACGATCAGGTCGCGCGACGGCTTGGCCTGGACGCTGAAAAAGGTGTTCCACCAGCCGCGGCGCAGGTGCATGACCGGCTGGAGCGGCAGAAGCTCTGGCGGGTTGGGAAAGACCCAGGAGGAGCGCCTGACCCGCAGCTCGCCGGCGATAGGCGAGCCGTCAGGGGCGCGAAACACGAGCGTCCAGGTGGCGGGTAGCTGGACGAAGGCGTGCTGAAAGATGATCGTCCACTGGTCGGCAGGACAGGGGATCGTGCGAGGCATGCGGTGCTCTCCTGCGCGCAAGCACGGCTTGGTGTCGGCTCAGTATAGCCTATCCCCAGCTCGTTCCGCTTCTCCCGTGAGCCGGCTATTGCGTTTTCTGTTCCGCTGTCACCAGCAGCCCCACCCGCTGCCCTCCTCACCCGTGTCGGTGCTGAGCTGGCAGCCGGCCTCGGTGGCTACGCAGCGGCTCGGGATCGCGTTGTGTGAGGGCGCACTCCAGCTCGTACTCCACGCGCATTGTACCGTCGCCGCTGACCGACACGACGTAGCCGGAGCGCCCGCCGTCCCGAGTCGGGGTGCGTTCGGGAGGAGCAGCCCTATTCCCTCAACCTGTAGGTCCACGGACTCATTCGCCCACAGCTCCGAACCTTGTCACTGGCGCATCGCCTATTTCTGCTGTACCCTGTACCTGTAGGTTACGGGGCACTCGCGTAGGTCTATGTGGACGACCCTCAAACATCCCCCAAGCAGCAGCGCGTTCCGCGCCGTGGCAGTGACCGCGTGGTCAGTCAGCGCCCCATCGCGTTCCATTGCGCCTGGTGCGGAGAGCCGGTCGTCGAGCTACGCTACCCTGGCCCTACCCCCACCTATGGCCGCGCCTGCGCCGTCGAGGCCCGGCGCTACGCTGATGCCGCGAAGGCTGCGCGCCGGCGGGGGAGCCCTGAGCCCGCGCGCGTGGTCACTACCTCGTGCAAGGACAGCCCGACGAATATCCACGGCCGCGAGCTCGCCGATGAGCCTGATCGCGTCGAGCTCGTCGTCCGCGCCCTGAGCGAGGCGGCTGCGCGGGCCGCCTTCGCCCTGCTGCGGGCCCGGCTCGGCCTCGATGCGCCAGCGACACCGACTCCCTCCGCCGCCGGCGGGTGGGAGATTGCGATCACGCTGCCGCTCCCCACGGAGCAGCCGACCGAGTCGGCGCCGCCTCCCGCGCCCAGCCTCATCGATCAGAGCGAGGCCACCTTCCCCGACGACTCTGAGTTCAACCAGGATAACGCCGCCCCCTATCTCACCCAGGAGATCGCCAGCGAGGTTCGCACGGTTGCCT
>JAAXUL010000070.1 GCA_013336035.1 Chloroflexales bacterium | reverse complement strand
TGTCGCCCTGGTAGCGCAGGTAGCTCTCGATCTCGAACTCGACGTCGTAGCTGAAGCTGAACCCAGACTCGGCGCCGCGGCGCAGCTTGCGGCCGAGCGGGGCCTCACCGTTGCCGGGCTCGACGCCTCGCCCAAGCTGATCGCGATCGCCCGCGAGCGGACGCCGAGCGGTGAGTTTCACCTTGGGGACATGGAGCGTCTGCCATTCGCCGACCGCAGCTTCGATTTCATCACGGGCTTCAACGCCTTTCAGTTTGCCGGCAATCCAGGGCTTGCGCTGGGTGAAGCGCGGCGGGTCGCCAAGCCCGGCGCACTCGTGCTCATTATGACCCCAGGAGCACCGGAGGCAAGGCAGGTCGCAGCCCTGCTGACCGCGCTCCAGCCTCTCCTGCCCCCGCCGCCGCCGCCGCCGGGGGCACCCGGACCATTCGCCCTATCGGATGAGACGGCACTGCGCGCCTTCGCGACAGGGGCAGGCCTCGTGCCGGCGGATATCTTTGACGTGGGGTGTCGCTGGACCTATCCAAACCTGGCGGTTGCCCAACGAGGGCTGCGCTCATCGGGCATGGCCGCGCGCGCCGTGGCCCATTCGAGCGAAGCTGCGGTGGATGCCGCGCAAGCGAGCGCGCTGCAGCCGTTTCGACAGGCCGATGGAAGCTACGCGGTGCCGGTGACCTATCGCTGCCTCCTTGCACATGCGTAACGGGATCACGGCATCCATCAGCACGAGGTAGCTCGTGGTCGCCGCGCGTACCCGACGCCGGTCATCGTAGACCAGGCCGCAGATCGCCGGGCAACAACAACGGCAAATGTCGACGGGGTGACACCTCTGGACATGCCTCAAGCCTCCTCGTCGCGCCAGAAGCAACGCGCCGGCTAGCGGGCCTGATCGGCGCTGCGCCACCACAGTGTGGTGGCTGCTCCCCCGGCGATACCGACCAGGATCACCACGAGGTAGCCGTGCAGGCCCATCCGTGCCGCACTGGGCCCCGCCATGCCACTGAGTAGCACGGGCACCGCCCAGGGAAACCAGTCGCCCCAGCCCAGCACGCTGACCACCTGGGCCAGGACCAGGGTCAGCACGGCCCAGCCCATCGGGGCCAGGTAGCCACGCCCCACGCTCGCGACCAGCGCGACCCAGGGCATCAATAACCCGGTCAGCAGAGCGACGGTGAGCACGGTCGTCAGCGCGGACCAGATCAGCGCGGGCGACCAGCCCGGGATATTCACGGCCGCGCCGATGCCTAGCCCGACCACAAAGACCAGCACCGTCAGGCTGAGGAGCCACAGGGCGAGCAGCGCAAACTTCGCCCCGACGATCGCCCCCCGCGGCGTCGGCAGGGCCAGGAGCTCCTTGACGGTGTGGTCGGAAAACTCGCGCCCGAAGACCCAGGCCGTGATCAGCGCGAAGAGGATGGCCCCACCGATCCCGACCCCCTGGGCCAGCATCTGGAGGAAGGTCGGCCAGTCGGCCACCCCCGCGGTCAGCTGGGCTTTCACGCTGATCAGGCCAAGCGCCTGCGCCCGCGCCGGGTTCTTCAAGATGAGCATGAAGAGCCCACCGACCAGGGGCAAGATCAGGAAGCCCAGGGTGGTCAGCGGTGCGACCAGTGCGTGACGCGCCTTAAGCAGCTCGGCCCAGAGCGCAACACGGAAGGCATTCATATGGCTCCTCCCGTCAAACGTAGGAAGTAGGCCTCAAGATCTTCCTGCTCCACTGCCAGCCTGGTCGGGGGCGTCCCCGCCTGGACCAGGATGGTTGCCACCGCATCCGGCGCCTCAATCGCGCGAGCATCCTGCACGACCAGGGTCTGCTCGTCCACGCGCACCGCAAAGCCCGCCGTGATCAGCGCGCGGCGTGCATCGTCGAAGTGGCGGGCCTCGATCTCCAGGCGTCGGGCGCGGAGGGCCGCCAGCTGGTCGACCTCGAGTTCCTCCAGGACACAGCCCTGGTGGATGATGCCGATGCGTGTGGCAAGGCGATCGACCTCGGTCAGGATGTGGCTCGATAAGAACACGGTCATGCCGCGCTCGTGGGCGAGGCTCGCCAGGAGCTCGCGGATCTCCACCACGCCTGCGGGATCAAGCCCATTGGTTGGCTCGTCAAGGATAAGCAGCTCAGGCGCATGCACCAGCGCCCGCGCCAGCCCCAGACGCTGGAGGTTGCCCGTGGAGAGTGCGTGCGCTTTGCGGCTCGCGTAGGGGTCGAGGCCCAGGCGCTCGATGATGCGCGAGACGGCGTGCGTATTCGTAAGCCCGTGCAGACGGCAGGCGATCTCCAGGTTCTGCCGTACCGTCAACTCCGGGTAGGCGGCCGGCTGCTCGACCAGGTGCCCAACTCGCCGCCAGGGTCCACGCCCGTGCGAGCCGACCGGCTGGCCCAGCACCTGGATCGTCCCCGCGTCTGGGCGGATCATGCCCAGCAGGGCGCGGATGGTGGTAGTCTTCCCCGCGCCGTTGCGCCCAATGAAGCCATAGAGCTCGCCGGGCCTGACCCGCACGGTGATGGAGTCCAGGGCCTGCACATGGCCGAAGGATTTCGAGAGTCGCTCGATCACGATGGCATCGCCCATGGGGAGTCCCTCAACGACCACGAAAAAAGAGGCAGCCCGAATCACGACGGCAGCCTCCACCAGTGCTCGGGTGTCACGGAGCCGAGCCTCCTCTGCGGTTGTGCGCTCCCGCCCCAACGATAACAGACCGGCGTGCCATTGACAAGAGACGCGAGTCGGATCTCAGGCGGCTGGGGTTTGATGGCGCAGGTGCCCTCGGGCCAAGTGCAGCTCCTGGGCTACCCGCGCAGCAACGTTCCCTACAGGGTTGCTAGCCTCCTGACTGCCGAGGGGCGCGACCAGGAGGCCCTCGCGGTCCTCGTCGCGCTAACGGATCGCGGGGTGGGCTGGCCCACTCCGCGCCTTGCTCCACGTCTTGCTTCCAACTACTTCCGGTCAGGCATCTGGGCGATTTGGAGCATTGTACTGTGCAATAGAGCTGAGCTAGAAGCGGTTTGGCACATAGCGTAGCAAAGCGGAAACGATCACTATATATGGGCTACTTCGCGTCCGCTCGTAGCAGCCAGGCGAGCGTAACCCCGGTGAGCAACTGGAAAGCCCAGGCACCGGTTGAGCCGAAGACGGTGAAGTTGGGAGAGAGATCAACCCCGACTGCTGCGGTGATGCCCCAGCCGAGGGTCCAGCCCAGGGTTACTGCTACCACCCACAGAGGTGCCCAACGCGTGAAGCGCCGCAGCAGAAGGTATTGAGCCAATCCGATTCCTGCCCCAGTCACGAGGGCGCGCATCAGGAGGGCAGTGCCGACCGTAGCGGTGCCAAAGAGCCCCACGCCGAGCGCCAGGCCAGTCGCCATTCCGGCAGCAGTGGCCACAATCCACCAGGGCGTCAGGGGTAGGCGCCGGCGCAGCACCAGCCACTGAGCCGCGCCAATCACCGCCCCAGTCGTCGCCCCGCCGAGCAGTGCTTGCGCTGGCCCGCTCACCCCACCCGCAAGACCGAGGCCGGCCAGCCCACCGACGGGGAAGCCGAGGAAGGCCAGAGCCCACCCGCCCCAGAAGCCCCACCCGCCGCGCGCCTGTCGCGCTATCACACTGGTCATAGTGCGTGTCTCCGTGCTTAGGAAGTTCCGATCCACGCTGTCGTTCAGGCGGCTGTGGGCTGGGCGGTCGCCGCGCCTTCCCGATACCACTGCACGGTCGTGCGCAGCGCCGCGCGCAGTGGGCTAGCATGATTGCCGAAGAGCTGAGCATAGGCGCTGTGGTCGACGATATAGGGCTCGTAGCCGATGTAGAGGTTCTCCTCGAGCCCGCGCAGGGGCGGGGTGAATAGGCCAAGGATCGGCAGCAGAGCGCGGGTCACGGGCCGGGGCAGAGCCTGGAGCTTCGGCTCGATGCCCGCCTCCTCGCCGAGGAGCTGGGCGAATTGGCGCAGAGTCACCGCGGGGGCGTTGGGGACGTGCCAGGCCCGGCCCAGCGCCCGCTCGTCAGCGCCCACCGTCACCAGGGCGCGCCCCACATCGCCGATGTAGCTCACGCTATGTGGCACGTCGAGATTGGCGAAGAGCTGGGCAGGCTTCCCTGCGAGCAGTGGGCCGAACAGGCGCTCGCCCACCAGGGACTCGGTAACGTAGGGGCCGAAGAGATCCGCGGCGCGCACGCTGGTCGCCTGCACCCTGCCGGCCGTGTGGGCCGCGAACAACGCCTCAGTCATCTGCGCGCGGGTGCTGCTACGCGGACCACGGCCGTGCATCGGCGTTGTCTCACGCATCGGCGCCCCGCCATGGGGGCCGTACATGTAAAGGTTCTCCATCACAATCAGCCTGGCGCCGTTGGCCGCGGCGCCTTCCAGCACCCCCTGCTGGAGGGGCGGGAACTGCTCGGGCCAGCGGTGGTAGTCCAACGGGTTGGCGCAGTTGTAGACGTGGGTCGCGTCGGCGCAGGCCCGCCGGGCATCGGCCGGGTCGGTGGCGTCACCGCGTACCATCTCCACCTGGGGCGGCAGGTGCTTGCGCGCCCCGCTCCGCGTCACCACACGCACCCGCTTGCCCCGCGCCAGCAGCTCAGTGATCACCGCCGTACCCACCGGCCCCGTCCCGTAGACCACGTGCAGTTCGTCTGCGCTCACCATCACCAGCATCTCCTCGCCTTGTTCTGAAGAGCCCCAACGGCGTTCCGGGCTCAGCGTGCGGCGGTCAGGGCTTGCTTGGCCGGCGCAGCGTCCGGACGGCGGAGCAGGAGCACCGCCCCGACGATGACTAGCCAGAGCGCCCAGGCCAGGTAGCTAATCGCGTTGATCGCGCCGACCGCGGGCACCCCCGCCGGCTCGAGCAGCCCGGTCGCCACGCCCAGGGCCAGAACCATCCCGCTCACCCCAAGCCAGCGCCCGAACAGGGGCGCGCGCAGCATGAGCAGGGCCACCAGGAAGGTCCAGGCACTGGTGCTCAGATAGCCCAGGTGCTCGCCGACCGCCATGCCCGCGTAGCGATGAAAGGCATCGAAGGCTATGGCCGCGGCCGCGCGCTGGGCCGCATCGGCCTCTGGCGCCAGGTAGGTCGCCGCCAGGTGGGGGACCAGGAAGGGCCAGCGCAGGAAGCCGAGCGTCTGGGCCAGGCCGGCGACAATCCCGAAGACCGTGGCGACCCGCAAGGTGAGGGAGGCGTCCTGGCCTGCGAGCACGTGATGGAGGAGGACGACGACGGGGATGAAGAGCACGGCGGTGAGGGTCAGGACGTACCAGACGGCGACCAGGCCAGAGCCGCCGGCCTGGAACTTGGCCAGCACGTCGGCAGTTGGCTGGCGCAGGATGTCGGGGTACTCGAACTGGATCTGGAGCAGGGTGAAGCAAGCGGTGAACGCGAGCGGCACCAGGATGAGCAGCGATCCTGTCAGGCGGCGCGTGCCAATGGTCGTCATCAGGTGGCCCTTTCGATGAGCGTCACCGCTCGGGTTGACGGGTCCCTTGAGCCTGCATCACCTGCAGGCCAGCGGTGTTTTGATCGTCGGCCGATCACGTCGTGGTGGGGGATGAGTAGCAGCCATCACACCGCGCCACTCCCGCACAGCGATCTGGAATGTCGGCGCTGTCGAAGTGGCGCCAACGTCAATATCGTCCCCAGAGCGTGGGGATGGGTCAGAGTGTCTCGATCAGAAAAAAAGGTAGGATGAAGCGAGCAGCCGAAGCTGCTCTGCGCTGTGAAGCCCTGCAGGTGGGAGAGTTGAGCGCAAATGAAGGCCGTATAGGATCGAGGAGATGCTGCGGTTGTCAGTATACGGCTTGTGTCAAGAGGAACAGATTTCCTCCAGGGTCTGGTGGTCAAGACCGATTGACAACTGGTTTGATCGGTGCCATACTTGCTCCCTCACACCGTCCTCGCAATTGAGCACACGCGGGCCGCAGCGCAGCGTCTGGCGCGTTGGCGTCGGCCAGAAGGGGCCTGGCATGAGCACGCCGGCACCAGCGGCTCTGAACCTCAGCCACATCCCTCGCACTGCGTCCACCCTCCCCGCACCCCTCACCTCCTTGATCGGCCGCGACGCTGACCTGGCGCATCTTCAGGCGTTGCTCCGTCGCCCGACCGTGCGGCTCCTGACCCTGACTGGCCCTGGCGGCGTCGGCAAGACCCGCCTGGCGCTTCAGCTCGCCTCCATCGTCGCCCCTCATTTCGCCGATGGCGTCGCCGTCGTCGAGCTGGCGCGGCTGCGTGACCCCGCACTGGTCCTGAGCGCGCTTGCCCAGGTGCTGGGCGTGCCCGAAGCCAGCGGCGAGCCGCTCAATGAGACTCTTGCGGCGGCACTGCGCCCGCGCCAGCAGCTGTTGCTGCTGGACAACGTTGAGCACCTGCTGGAGGCCGGACCACACCTGACAGCGCTGCTGGCCGCCGCGCCGCAGCTGCGGCTGCTCGTCACCAGCCGCACCCGCTTGCAGCTCTATGGCGAACAGGTGTTTGCCGTCGCACCCCTCGTCCTGCCCGACCTCCAGCAGCCATTCTCGCTCACACAGCTCGGGGCGAATGCGGCAGTGCAGCTCTTTGTGGCGCGCGCGCAGGCCGTCGCGCCAGACTTCACGCTCGCCGAGGCCAACGCCGCAACGGTCGCCACGATCTGCTGCCAGCTGGATGGGCTACCGCTGGCGCTCGAGCTGGCCGCGGCGCGCGTCACGGTCCTGCCACCGGCGGCCCTGCTGGCGCGGCTGAGCCAGCGCTTGGCGCTGCTGACCGGCGGAGCCCACGACCACCCGCCCCGGCATCACACTTTACGGGCCGCGATCGCCTGGAGCTATGACCTGCTCGCGCCGGCCGAGCAGCGGCTGTTCCGCGGACTGGGCGTATTCGTCGGCGGGGCGGCCCTCGAGGCGGCGGCGGCGGTGTGCGCGGCCGACGGCGAGCCAGAGACCGACCTGCTGGCGCAGCTTGGGGTGCTGATCGACCAGAGCCTGGTGCACCAGACGCCACAGCCTGACGGCCTGCCGCGGTTCACGCTCCTGGAGACCATCCGCGCGTATGCGCTGGAGCAGCTGGCCGCGCAGGGCGAGGAGGCGAGCGTGCGGCGGCGCCACGCGGCCTACTTCCTGGCGCTCGCTGAGCAGGCTGAGCCACAGCTGAATGGAGCCGAGCAGCAGGCCTGGCTGCTCCGGCTGGAGGCTGAACACGACAACCTGCGCGCGGCCAACGACTGGTTCGCGCAGGATGGCGACGGCCTGGCGGACCAGGCGCGGCTGCTCTTCGCCTGTTATGGGTTCTGGAATCTCAACGGCTACTGGCGCGAAGGGCGGGCCTTAGCGGAAGCGCTGTTGGCGCGCCCAGAGGCGGCGGGGCCAGGCAGGGCGCGTGCGCTGGGCTTGCTGGCGCGCGGCGGCTTCGCCTGCTTCCAGGGCGATTTCGCCATCGCGCGCAGCAGCGAGGAGGAGAGTATCGCGATCTTCCGCGCCGTAGGCGACCGCCGTGGTCTGGGGTGGGCGCTGTTTGCGCTTGGCATGGTGCTGACCTATCAGGGGGAGGCCGCGCTGGCTCGCTCGCCACTGGAAGCGAGCGCGGAGGTCTTCCAGCACCTGCAGGATCCCGCTCCGTTGGCCTGGGTGGTGCATCTGTCGGCGGTCCTGGCCCGCCAGCAAGGCGCCTACGACGAAGCCCAGGCAGGCTTCGCGCAGTGCCTCCAGATGTTCCAGCAGCTTGGCAATCAGTGGGCAATCGCATACACCCTCCACGAGCTAGCAGAGCTGGCGCGCGAGCAGGACGACTATCTGCGGGGACGGGCGCTGGCCGAGAAAAGCCTGGCCCTGGCCCGTGCCCTTGGCGTCCGGCGGCTATTCCCGCTGGTGCTGCTCACGCTGGGGCGGATCGAGCTCCAGCTGGCGGAGCCATCCCCTGCCGCAGCCCACCTCACCGAGAGCCTGGCGCTGTTCGAGGAGTTTGGGAATCGGGCCGGCATGCTCACCTGCCTGGAGGGCATCGCGCGCGCGGCCGGTGCGCGTGGCCACGCGTCGCGCGCCGCGCGCTTGCTCGGCGCCGCATCGGTGCTGCGGGAGGCGCTTGGGGCGCCGATCGCTGCCGCTGACCAGCCACACCATGAGCGCACCCTCACGCTGGTGCGAGCGCAGCTTGGCTCTGCGGCCTTCAGCGCGGTCTGGGAGGCTGGGCGCGCGCTCCTTTTCGACCAGGCCGTGGCCCTGGCGCGCGAGGAGTTGCCGCTGGCGGCCGACACGACCACCGTACCGCTCACTGCCGGCTCATCACAGCCAGCGCCAGCAACGCAGTTGCTGTCAGGGCCGGAGATGCTGACCGGGCGCGAGATCGAGGTGCTGCGCCTGCTCGCCGCCGGATTATCGAACAAGCAGATCGCCGCGCGCCTGGCGCTCAGCCCGCTCACCGTCCAGTCGCACGTGCGCACGATCTATAGCAAGCTGGGCCTCGCCTCGCGCAGCGCGGCCACGCGCTACGCCCTCGAGCACGGGCTGCACTGACTGCGCTGGCCGGCAGCCGACATGCAGGCACGCCGGCCACATGCGCACTCCCGCGTGGAGCGCACTCCCCGAGTTTCCACTGATGCGCCACCCGGGCGCTCGCGCCTGCGGCCGGCCCCTTGCGGGCCGGGCCAGCCCGCCCATACTCCCCCAAAATAGGGAGCCCCTTCCTCCCTGGCGTACCTCATCGCAACGATGCGCTGGTCGGGCCGCAACCGTATGCTTGGACCACGTCACGAAGCTGTAGCACCAGCGGTTCGCCGGCTTATGAGCAGCAAGGAGGAAGATCATGCAGGGTATGGAAAACATCGCCGTGCTCCACACCAAGGTCGAGATCAAGGGCACATGCAGCCCCCGGTTCAGCGCCGTGCGCGAGGCGTTCGCCCACAACCTCGACAGCGGCCAGGATATCGGCGCCTCGGTGGCGGTGTTCGTCGAGGGCGAGCCAGTGGTCGATCTGTGGGGCGGGCACTTCGACGGGACCTACACCCGGCCATTCGCGCACGACACGATCGTGCAGTGCTACTCCTCGACCAAGACGATCACGGCGCTGTGCGCGCTGTTCCTCGCCGACCGCGGCGCGATCGACCTCGACGCGCCAGTGGCGCGCTACTGGCCGGAGTTCGCGGCCAACGGCAAGGGCGGCATCGCCATCCGGCAGGTGCTCGGCCACACCGCCGGCCTGTGCGGCTGGGACGTGCCGATGACCTTCTGTGATCTCTATGACTGGGAGAAGGCGACAACGCTGCTGGCGCGCCAGGCGCCGCTGTGGGAGCCGGGCCGAACCAGCGGCTACCACGGCTTTACGCAGGGCCCGATCATCGGCGAGGTGATCCGGCGTGTCACCGGCAAAACGATGGGCACGTTCCTGGCCGAAGCGATCGCCGCGCCGCTGGGCGTCGCCGGCCAGTTCTACATTGGCACACCGGCCGAGGCCGACGACCGCGTGTCGCTGCTGATCCAGGGCTCGGTGCAGGACCACCCCAACGGCAATCGGCTCCACGACCTGTCGCTGTACAACCCGCACCCGACCCCACAGGACACCTGGGCACTTGAGTGGCGCCGGGCCGAGCTCGGGGGAATGGGTGGGCACGGCAACGCCCGCGGGATCGCGACGCTGCAGTCGCTCTTGGCCTGTGGGGAGGCGAACGGCAAGCGTCTGATGTCGGATGCCGGGCGCACGCGGGCGCTGGAGCCGCAGTCCGACGGTGTGGATCTGGTGATCGGCGTGCCCTGCCGCTGGGGCATGGGCTTCTCGATGGAGACAGCCTATCTTCCAGGCGTGCCCGCCGGTGCGCGCGCGGGCTGGTGGGCGGGCAATGGCGGCTCGATGTCGTACATCGACCTTGACGCGCGCATGGCGATTGGCTACACGCCCAACCGCTGGATCAGCGGCCCGCACGAGCAGGACCGCAGCCGCAGGGTCATCCAGGCGGCCTACGAGAGCCTGGCACTCTGAGCTTCCGTGCTCCGATAGGCATCAGTTTGGAGATACCCAGGGAGAGCGAGGCTCTCCCTGGTGCTCCTGAACTACGGTTGTGGCACTTTCGTGGGTCATCAGATGAGCCGCGTTTGACGAGGATGAGCGCGGCCACGGTGTATCCAGCACGGCGGGCAGCCCAGAAAGGAATCAGGCGATGGTTCGCACGGCTCCAGCCGACGGACGGACTAGGTCGATGATCGAGACGGCGAAGCTCGTCGCCGGGTTCGCCATCATCTACCTGGTGCTCGATCGGAGCGCGACCTGGACCAGGAGCGCATATGGCGAGTACGGCCTCTTGATCTGTGTCCTTGTGATCGCGGCGGGGCTGCTGGTCGAGCGCTGGCTTTTTGGCAGGGCGCCGCATCGGGCGTTCCGAGCGCTCGGCTTCGGACAGCCAGGTGAGCAAAGTCTCCTGGCGGCCGGGCTTATCAGCCTCGTCCTTCTCGCCGCGCTTCCCCTCTTCGCGATCATGAGCGGGCAGACGCTTACCCTGCGCAGTGGATGGCTCTGGATTGCCCTCGGCGTCCTGGCACAGGGTGGGATTGCCGAGGAGGTGTTGTGGCGCGGCTACCTGTTCCGCCACCTGCGCACATCCTCTGGCTTCTGGCGAGCAGCAGCAGGCGCCATGCTGTTCATGGTTCTGCAGCACATGCTCCTGCTCTGGTCGCTGCCGCTGCCGGTCGCGCTCGCCGCCCTGATCGTCGCGCTGCTGTCCTCGTTTCCTCTGGCATACCTGTTCGAGGTTGGCGGCGGCACGATCTGGGGAGCAGCGCTGGTGCACGCGGTCATCCAGGGCGGCCTGAAGGTTGCCGTCGTGCCCGAGGAGGCGGCCCTGCTGCTCCAGTTGAGCTGGATGACGGTCAGTGTCGCGGTGCCGTATCTCGTGTTTTTGCTGCCACGTTCCAGGGCAGAAGAACGCGCATAGTATCGAAAGCGCTCCACCCCCCCTTGCCTGGAATGCTATACTGAGCTCGCCGTTCTGTTTGAACCATCGGTTATGAGGCCCTACCTCTGTGGGCGCCGGTATGCTGTCCTCGTGGAGGGCGCTATGCCAGTCCCGCCATTTGAGAGCGATCTCTTCTACTCGGTCCAGAATGAGGATGTCAACACCGAGCTCGCCGCGCTACAGCAGAGCAGTCGCTCGCACCTGCGCGTGCTGATGATTGCCTCAGCCGGCGAGAATGTGCTGGGGCTCCTCTGCCAGCCAGAGGTGGCGCACGTTGATGCCGTTGACCTCAGCCTCGCCCAGATCCACCTGTGCCACTTGCGCTGCACCGCCGTGCAGCACCTGAGCCGCGACGAGCAGCTCACCCTCCTCGGCTGTGATCTGGCTCGCGCGGGGCGTGTTGGCGCGGCCGAGCGCCTGGCGCTCTACGACCGGCTGCGCCCGGTGCTCCCAGCCGAAGCTCGTGCCTTCTGGGACGCCCGGTGCGCCGACGAGATCGCCTTCGGGGTGCATCACGTCGGTCGCAACGACTGCCTGATGCAGGATCTCGTCGCGGCGCTGGCCGAGGTGGGCATTGCCCCGCTCCAGGATGACCCGGCGAGCATTGATGCGACACGCTGGCTCGACGCCTACGCGCGTGTGCTGACGCCAGAACATCTGCAGCGGCGCTTGGGCTTCCCGAACCCGGCCGTGGCAGCGCGCCTGGCCGCCCTGGCCCCACACCTTGCCGCCCAACACCTCCGCGCGCTGCGCCAGCCCGACGCGGGACACAACCCCTACGTGACGACCGTGTTCGCCGGCGGCTACGCCACGACCGCCGGTGAGGCGGGGCTGCCGCGCTACCTGCAGCACGATGGCCAGAGCGCCCTGCGCCTGCTGGGCATCGACACGCGGCTTGCGCTCTACCACGGGAACCTGCTCACGCTGATGCCACAGCTGGCTGCACAGGGCGGCGCCTACGACCTGATCAGCCTGTCAAACATCGCTGACTGGATGGATGCGGCCCAGGTACAGGCGCTGGTTGCGGCGGCCTGCGCCTGCCTCCGGCCTGGTGGGGCGCTGCTGGTACGGGCGGCGAACCCCGGCGCACCAATCCGCCCGGTGGTGCTGGCGGCGCTGGCGAGTGACTCAGTCCTTGATGCGGCGCTCCCGGCAATCGAACGCGGACCCTGGTTCCGCACGCTGGTGGTCGGGTTTCGACAAGATTCGCCTGGCGAGGCGTTCTGCTGAGCATGGCGCACCGGTGCCTTCGCTCGCCCTGGCAGAAGGGAGGAACGATGAGTGTCCCCGATCCGCGCGATCTGATCCGGTCTGGATTCGCCGATATGGCAAGCCCGGCACTAGTGCCATCAGACCATGCTCGGCCAGCGGCAGCGTTTGTGCCGCGCGCACCACTGATCGCCCCCACTGAGGCAGAGCTCAGCTTCGCGTTTGCCGCAAACCTGTTTGACCTGTTCCGCGCAATGTGCCACCTGCCAGGCGCGGAGATCGAGGAGCAGGCGCAACTCTCGCGTCACGTCGCGCCGCCCTTCAGCCCCATGTTTAAGGGCGTCTGGCAGAGCCGTCTGGCCGACCACGAGGCTGATGCGGCGATCGACGACTGTCTTGGCTGGCTCAGGCAACGCGGCGCGCCATTTGCCTTCTGGTGGGTGGATCCGCGCACGACACCCGCCGACCTTGGCACACGGCTCCAGGCCTACGGCTTCGCGCCGTGGGAGGAGTACGCGCCCGGGATGGCCGCCGACCTGACGACCCTGAACTACGAGCTGATGTCGCGGGTGCCCGCGGGGTACGCGCAGGAGCGCGTCGCGGACGAGCGCGGCCTGCGCGACTTTCGGGAGGCCTTCGTCACTGGCTTCGGGATCCCCGAGTGGGCCGGGCAGGCCTGGGTGGAGGCGACCCTGGCCTTCGGCATCGAGCGGGCACCGTGGCGTTGCTACGTGGGGCGGTTGAACGGCACCCCGGTCGCCAGCAACATGCTCTTCAACGGCGCAGGCGTCGCGTCGGTCTTTGGTGTGACGACAACCCCCGAAGCACGCGGCAAAGGTATTGGTGCGGCGATCACCTTGATCGCCTACGACGAGGCGCGGCAGGCGGGCTATCGGCACGGGGTCCTGTTTGGCACGGAGATGGGAGCCCCGGTGTATCGTCGGATTGGCTTCCGGGATGTGGGCGCGACCATCAGCCGCTATCTGTGGCGGGCGTGATCGTGCCGGCTCCCGCCCGTCTATCATTACCGGGCTTACGCGTTGGAATGCGGCTCATCGTCACTTCCGGAGAGCCCGCTGGTCAGGCTGTCAGCACGCGGATACGAGGCAATCTGTCAAGCGTTTTGTGGCAAGGAAGGGAGCAGCGCGCTCCCTGACTCCAGTTCGGCCAACGCGGCGCCTGAGGACAACCAGTTGCTCCTCCCTGCCATGCTGGAGGTCGTACCGCATCACAGGTGCCCCGGCTACGCTTTCGCCTACGGCGTGGACATGAAGGTGGCCGGCACGGCGAGCCTGCTGATCAGCCTGCCAACTGTAGTGATACTACTCAGGAGCATTTCTTCACTTGAAGTCTGGCAAGTACCTTGGTACTGTGTTATTCGTGGGTGTGAGCACAAATAACTGGCCGGCGATGGATGTGCGTGCAGGCGTCACGCCTTGCGGTGGACGCTTGCCCTCACCCGCTTGCTGGGCGATGCGCCTGGTGGCGCTGCTGATCGTGCTCACCCTGGGCCTGCTCGCCCCCCTGAGCTGCGTCATCCACTGCGCACTCATAGGCCGGTCGCACGAGGACAGCCCCAGCCACACCCTCACGCCGACCGCGGCCCACCATCACGCTCATCGCCACGACGGCGCGCTAACGTCTGCTCCGGTCGAACACCCAGCCGACCACTGGCCGCAGCCACGCGCGGATGAGCCAGATAGCTCACGCATGCCCCGCGCCCTCTATGAGTTTCTGAATCAGCCAATGACGATGCTCATCATCACGAGCCTCGGCTTCACCCTGCTGCTCCCCTGGGGCGACACTCGGCCGAGCCTGCTCTTCCGCTCGCCTCCCAGCCCGCCCCCACGCGTCCTCGCCTGCTAGCTTCACCCTCCCCGTACCAGAGCCCCCTGTAGCTCGACATTACGCGCGCCGTTACCAGGCGGAGACACCATGACGCGCCAGGCTTGTGGTGACGCCACGTCGTCGGCGAGCACGCTACAAGGGCTCGTAAGGACGATGTCATAGCTATATGAGGAGTACTCCTTATGTTCCGCAGACTGCTTTCCGCCTTGCTCGCCTCGCTGCTCGCCTTCGCCCTGGTCGGCGTCGCCGCGGCCCACGCCGAGCTTGTCTCGTCCAACCCTGCCGATAAGGCCACGCTGACCGCCGTCCCCGCCACCGTCACCCTGATCTTCAGCGAGGAGCTCCAGGCTACCGGCAACCTCATCACCGTGACCGACGCCAGCGGCACGCAGGTCGACAAAGGCGATACGGCGCTGGACCTCAACGACGCCAACCGCTCGACGCTCAACGTCTCGCTGAAGAGCGGCCTTGGGGCGGGCGCCTACACGATCGCCTGGGAGAATATGAGCAGCGACGGCCACGCCGAGGAGGGGACGCTCAGCTTCACGGTGAGCGCCGGGGCCGCGTCTACCACCCTGCCGGCCACGGGTGCCCCCGACACCTTGCCGCTTGCCGGCCTCGTGGCCCTCGCAGCGGCCCTTGTCGCACTGGGGCTTGGGATGCGCCGCTGCCCGGTGCGCTAGGGGGCGCAGTGCCCTCACACCACACCCTGGGATCATAATGAAGCGACGATTGCTCCGACCTGCGCTGTGGCCGGCCCTGGCGGTGGCCGTCGCCTGCCTTCTGGCGCTGCTCGAGGGAGGCGTCGCCCTGGCCCACCCGCAGATCGTCGCCATTGAGCCCATACCCGACTCGCAGCTGTCCACCGCGCCTTCCGTGGTCGCGATCACCTTCAACGAGGCGATCGAGGGGCTGAGCACCCTGGCCCTCTATACCGCCCAGGGCGCGCTCGTCCGCGACGGTGGCGGGCGTGACCCGAGCAACCCAGCCAGACTCACGCTCGCGCTGCCCCCGCTCGAACCCGGCCGCTACACGGCGGTCTACACCGGGGCGGGGAGCGACGGCCACGTCGTGCGTGGCAACTTCGCCTTCAGCGTCATCGGGCCCACCTCCGCAGCGGCGGCGCCGGCGGCCGCCACGGCTGTGGCGGGCGAGGCCACACCGGTGGCTCCCGTCGCGCCTTCTCCCAGCACCTCGGCGAAGCCCCGCGCCCCCATCGCCCAGAGCCTGGTACGCTGGGTGTTGCTGCTTGGTGCCACGGGCTGGGTTGGCGGGTGGGCCTACTGGGTATGGGTCGCCTTCCCGGCCCTTGGCGGGGCGGTGGCTCCGCCGGCGGCAGTGGGACGCTGGCGCGTGTGGAGCGGCGTGCTGCTCGCCCTGCTCCTGGTCGGCGCACCGCTGCTCCTGGCGCTCTATGTCGCCGAGATCACCGGCGCCGTCACGCTGCCCGCGCTGCGCTCGGGGGTCGGCACTCGCCAGGGGATGCTCCTGCTCACCCGGCTCGGGCTGGCCGTGGGCTTGCTCGCCCTGACTCTGACCACCCGTGACGGCGCGACGATCGCGCGCCGCGGGCCGCTAGCCCTGCTGCTGGGCGCCGCGCTGCTGCTCGTGATGGCCCTGGGCGGCCACGCGGGCGCCGCCGCGCAGCCCCTCATCCCGGTCGCGCTCATCTGGCTGCACCTCGCCGCGACCAGCGTCTGGGTCGGCGGGCTGCTGCTCTTCGCCCTGACCCTGCGCCCGCTGCTGCGCAGCCGGCCCGCCGACGGCCGGGCCGTACTCTTGGGTGACCTGGTCGCCCGCTTCTCGCGCCTGGCCATAGTCAGCGTGGCGGTGCTCACTGTGAGCGGCCTCGCGCGGGCGCTGGGCGAACTCTATCGCTGGTCGGACCTCTGGACAAGCGCGTACGGCCTGACCCTCAGTATTAAGCTCCTGCTCTTCGGCGGGATGCTCGCGCTGGGGGCGTACCACCTTCTCATCGCCGGCCCCGGCATCCCGACGGGCAAGCAGACGGGCGCCCGGTGCTACCTCTTCGACGTTTTGCCGACGCTCGGTAAACTCTGCCGTGTCCCCGGGCCGGCAACCAGCGAGGGCAAGGACCTATCTGCCGTTCTGGAAGATCCGGCTGAGAAGGGCCGGCCGCGATTGATGTTCGCCTATCGGAACATTCAGCGAGCGATTTGCGACCAGCGATGGAAGCTCATCCGCTACCCGTTGGTGGACCGCACCCAGCTCTTTGATTTGCAGGCCGACCCCTTCGAGACGACGGACCTGTCCGGCAAGCCCGAGCACGCGGCCAGGATTGCCGACCTGACCGCCCTGCTGGAGAAGGAGCAGCGCAGTCATGGCGATGCCGCGCCG